>JAJDSZ010000104.1 GCA_022827425.1 Pseudomonadales bacterium
TAGGTTGTTGCAAATCCTTTCACGTAGCCGGCTCCGGGACTGCCCACGCTTTTCACACAGTCAGCCTCTGCGGCCGGGTCGGTTGCCGATTGCACGGTGCTTTGGTCCGCGCTTATGGTGACGGTCGGAAGGCGGTCAAGCGCTATCTGCGCGAACGCCGGGGCGGCAAGGGCGAACAGCGGCGGCAGGCACAACAGGGCCGTCAGACTTCGCCGCGAACGGCCGGCAACGCAAAGGACGCCCGCGGCGACGCCGGCGGCGGAAGAAAAGAATCGGAAGAGTGGGAGGGCGCCGGCGCGAGACGCGCTGTCCGCGGCGGCAAGCAGGGGTTCAGACGGCGGGGCGGGAAGCTCCAGGTCGTTCCTCCGGGAAGCGGGAGTTACGCTCGGCTCGGCTCGGCTCGGCTCGGCTCGGCTCGGCTCGGCTCGGCTCGGCTCGGCTCGGCTCGGCTCGGCTCGGCTCGGCTCGGCTCGGCTCGTAAAATCGTGTAAGGCAGAATGTTGCATTGTCAAGTCCTCTTTTGGATTTCCCCGAGTATTTTCGACTCAAGTTGGCGGGGATAATACAACAGTTCGATATTTTCAGGAACAGCTTTCAATCCCGTTTACCGAGACCCATCAGCCCGGATTGCGTTTTCTGAACATGACCATGGGCTTATTGGTCATTACCAGTTCGTTGTTTTGGTTGAACACCTTGTTCCGCATGAATACCGTGCCGGTTTCCGGGCGCGAGCATGTTCTCGACGATCATGCGCATGGCCATCGCGCTGGTATGCCAGCCGGACGCGCAGAGGCTGCCGAACAGGGTTCTGGCGGCCGCTTCGTCGCTCCCACTTCGAAATCCTCGAAATAATCCGGCATGGGCATTGTCGCCCGCCAAGCGCCGCTTCCAGTCCCTCCTCCACAAAACGCCTCTTGACCCGGTCCACCTTGCGGGCGCTGATGCGCAGCACTTCGGCAATCACCTCGCCCGTGGTCCGACGGTCGTTGCACCCGCTTTCGTCGCAGTTCAGCAGTATCAGCGCGTTGATCACCTTCTGTGACTGATGCGAACCTTTGCGCGCGATCTCTTCCAACGCCGCGGGATCCTAGGGCACAATGGCGGCAAGCAGCAGGGATACCGTCCGTGACTGGCCCGGGGGTATCCAGTCCGGCGCCAGTTCCGCCAGGGGGGCGAGTACGAAAGCACGCCGGGCAAAGCGCGGGTGGGGCAGTTGCAGGCTGGGGCAGGATGCGCTGCGGGAGCCCCAGCAGATCAGGTCGAGATCGAGCGTCCGCGGCGCGTTGGCCACGGCGCCGCGGCGGCGGTCGAATTGCGCCTCGATGCCCAGCAATTCGGCCAGCAGCGCCCGGGGCGTCATGTTCTCACGAGGCCACAGAGCCGCCACGGCATTGACGAAGTCCGGCGCGCCGGGAGGGCAGTCAACAGGTTTGCCCGGGTGCAGGGAAGAAAAGCGCGGCGGCGTCTCGCTGAGCCGGCCCAGGGCCGTCATGGCCCGGCGCAACAATTGTTCAGGCGAGCCGAAACGCCCGGGCAGATTCGAACCCAGGGAGACAATCGCCGCATGATCGAATTCACTCACCGGTTTGAAGACGGATTCGGGGATGAAGCCGAGAGTTCGTGCACCGCGTCCACAAATGCCGCCACGTGCTCCGGGTTTACTTCCGGGGTAATACCGTGGCCCAGATTGAAAACATGACCGGGGCCGGGGCCGAAGGCGTCCAGAATCGAAGCCACTTCCCGGCGAATCACCCTGGGTGAGGCATAGAGCACCGACGGGTCCATATTGCCCTGCAGGGCAACCTGGCCGCCGATGCGGGAGCGCGCCTGGCCGATATCCACCGACCAGTCCAGCCCCACGCCCTGGCAGCCTGTGGCGGCGATTTGTTCCAGCCACAGCCCGCCGTGCTTGGTAAAAAGGATGCAGGGCACCGGGTGGCCCTCGCGTTCCCGGATCAGGCCGCCGACGATGCGCCGCATGTAGGCCAGGGAGAATTCCAGGTAGGCGGGAGTCGACAGAATACCGCCCCAGGTATCGAAGATCTGCACCGCCTGGGCGCCGGCGCGGATCTGGGCGTTGAGATAGTCCGCCACGGCGTCGGCAAGCTTGCCGAGCAGCAGATGCCCGGCTTCGGGATGGTCGTAGATGAATTGCTTGGCGCGGCGGAAATCCTTGCTGCCGCTGCCTTCGATCATATAGGTGGCAAGCGTCCAGGGGCTGCCGGAAAAGCCGATCAATGGCACCCGGCCGCCAAGTTCGCGCCGGATCAGCGAGCAGGCGTCCATCACATAGGACAGATCGCTTTCCGGGTCGAGTCTGGGCAAGGACTCCACATCCCCGGGGCCGCGGATCGTCTTGCGGAAACGGGGGCCCTCGCCTTCGCTGAAGTACAGCCCCTGCCCCATGGCGTCGGGGATGGTGAGAATGTCGGAAAACAGGATGGCCGCGTCGAAGTCGTAGCGGGCCAGCGGCTGCAGGGTCACCTCGCAGGCGAGTTGCGGATTCTGGCAGAGGCTCATGAAATCGCCGGCGCGTTTGCGCGCGGCCCGGTACTCGGGCAGGTAACGACCCGCCTGGCGCATCATCCACACCGGGGTAATGTCCACCGGCTCGCGATTCAGCGCCCGCAGGAAGCGGTCATTCTTCAGATTCATGGATTGGACTCCCTTGCTTCCGGCGATTGCACGGTCAAGGTCCCCGGCGTTTGCCGGAGCGGGCGATTTCCGCATGCACATTACTGACCCGGCGAATCCACGGATCCATTTCCGTGTTGTTATCCGCCAGTCTGGTTTGCGCTTCCCTGGCGGCTTCCCAGTCCGGGTAGATGCCGTCCACCGCGATGAACCAGGGGCTGCGGTCCCGGCGGGTTTCATAATAGCCATGGATTCCGCCAAGGCCTTCGCCGGCGATGAATGCAAGCACTTCCTCCTCGGCGGCGGAATCCATCAATTGCACGGTGAAGTTTTCGGCCGGTGTGGCCAGCAGCAGCGTTTCAAATTCGGACAGAACCGGAATCGGATTCTGCCCGGCGTTCGCCGCTACGGCGCCGGTTGCAAAATCGGGCGCGACCGGCTCGGCCCTTGCCGGCTCGGGCAATGCAATGGCTTGGGACTGTATCCGCGGCGCAGTGGCCGGCGCCGACGACTCCGGCGAATCCACCGGCCAGAACAGCACGGCAACCAGCGCGATGCTCAAGGCGAATGCATGCCACAGATAGCGGATTTCCGGACGATCCGCTTTCTCTCCCGCAGGCTTTTCCTCCGGGGGCTGCTGCCCGACCTGCCCGCGGGAATTTACGGCGCCGGCCTGGGTTCGGATCTGGGAATTCAGCATCGCCGCGGTCAGGGAATTGATCCTGCGCGGCAGCCCTCCGCAGTGCTGCAGCACGTCCAGCGCATCCTGGGAAGTCATGGAAAGATTGCGGCCATATCCGGCCCGGGCCAGTTTCAACTGGATGTAGTACGCGGTTTCCACGCGGTTCAGGGTCGGCAGTTGATGGATCTCCAGCCGGTCCCGATAACGCTGGCGCAGCCTGGTTTGCAGCATATCGGCGAGTTGGTCCTCGCCGATCAGCACGATGTGGATTGCCGACCAGCGGCTGGCAAGCAGCCTTTCCACCAGCCGTAAACAATCCGGGCCGAGTTCGTGGGCATTGTCGATCAGCAGCAGGATCGACTTGCCGGCACGGGTCAGGTCGATGGTGCGGGTGTTGAGGATTTCCAGGCTTTCCGTCTGGTCCGCCCCGGCCCTGACATCGAGTTCGCGCAATATGTCGCCGAGCAGAACCCCGGCGCTGCTGAACAGGTCCACCGCCACCAGCACCGGCAAATCGCCCTCCGGCGCGCATTCACACAGCCGATGGGCGAGACGGGTCTTGCCGCCTCCGGCGGGGCCCACCACCGCGTCCAGCGAGACATCCCGGCTCTCGTGGTCGAGCAAGCGATAGACCAGGTTGTCGCGATTGCCGCCGCCGTAAAAATCGTCGCGCAGATAATCGTCGGCGAAGGGATCGTGTTTCAGCCCCAGCTTGTCAATATAAAGGTGCATGATTCAAGGGCACAGTTGCGCTCGCGCCGTCAGGGTCTGCTCCAGCAGGCCAGAGTCCACGCCGTCGGCAAGCTGCGCCTGCCCGATCCCCCGCAGCAGCACGAAACGGATCCTGTCCCGCTCGGCCTTCTTGTCCGATGACATCAATTCCAGATAGCTGTCTGTGCTTATATCGGCAGGCGGTATCACCGGCATACCGAAATCCTCCTCAAGTACCCGCCGGATTCGCCGCGCCGCCTCAGCCTCCAGCCAGCCGAGGCGCCGGGACAGGTCCGCCGCCATGACCATTCCCGCGGCAACCGCTTCGCCATGCAGCCAGGCGCCGTAGCCGGCGGCGGCTTCGATGGCATGGCCAAAGGTATGACCCAGATTGAGCAGGGCGCGCACACCGGACTCGCGCTCGTCCCTGGCGACGATGTCCGCCTTGGCCCGGCAGCAATGCGCCACGGCCCGGGCAAGCAACCCGGGCTCCAGGGCAAGCAGGCCCGCCGCATGATCCGCAAGCCAGTCGAAAAATCCGGCGTCATTGATGAGGCCGTACTTGAGCACTTCGGCAAAACCGGCCTTGACTTCCCGCTCGGGCAATGTCTTGAGCACGGACATGTCGGCTATCACGCCGGCCGGCTGATGGAATGCGCCGATCAGGTTCTTGCCATGGGGATGATTGACGCCGGTCTTGCCGCCGACGGAAGAGTCAACCTGGGCGAGCAGGGTGGTGGGAATCTGGATGAAGCGCACACCGCGCAGCCAGGTGGCGGCGGCAAAACCGGTGATATCGCCGATCACGCCGCCGCCCAGGGCAATCAGGGTGGATTGTCGGTCGAATCTGCCCGCCATGAGCTGGTCGTAGATATGGGAAATCGTGCCCAGGGTCTTGTGCTGCTCGCCATCGGGCAGAATGATGGGCGTGACCGAATCCACCGAGCGGGAACCGAGGGTTTCGCGCAGCCGGTCGAGATACAGCGGCGCGACCACATCATTGGTAATCACCGCCGCCCGGCTGCCGCCAAGCGCCTGGGACAACAAGGCGCCATCCGCCAGCAGGTTCTGGCCGATATGAATCGGGTAGCTTCTGTCTCCCAGTGCGACATGCAGCGTTTGCATGCGGGCTCCCGTCTCAATCTCCATCGCCGGCGACGGCAGTCGCCGGCCTCGGCAGGCCCAGTTCCCGCCGTATCGCCCGGCACACAAGCTGGGGATATTTGCGCTTGGCTTCCACGGTGATGTCCGCAAGTTCGCTGTAAATCGGATGCCGCGTCTCAAACAGCTCGCGAATGCGCTGCCTGCGGTCCGGCGTTCGCAGCAGCGGCCGGTTCTTGTCCTTCAGGGTTCGGCTGAGTTGCGCCTCCAGCGGCACATACAAGTACACCACAGCCCCATGTTCACGGAGCAGGGCGCGATTTTCCGGGTCGAGCACGGCGCCGCCGCCGGTGGCGAGGAGGATTCCCCTTTTGTCGGTGAGCGCGGCAATCATCCGCGACTCGCGGCGGCGAAAACCGGCTTCGCCCTCCACGTCGAAGATCCAGGAAATGCTGGCATTCAAGGATGTCTCGATCTCCTGGTCCGAGTCGAAAAACGCAAGGCCAAGTTCCCGGGCAAGCAGCCTGCCCACAGTGGTTTTGCCGGCGCCCATGGGGCCGATGAGAAAAACGTTGCCGGATGTTCTGCCAGCGGTTTCGCGCGCGCCCATGGGGACATCTCCCCCCGCCCCGCAAGGTCGGGAACCAGCGCGCAATGGTAAACAATTTCCCTTGAGGACGCATTGCCCGGGGCGCTACTCCAATCCCCGCAACGCACGAAAGTTCCGGACCTTCAGGCACTCAATTCGCGGAGGCGCGCCGGCTGTCATCGCCATGCTTTTTTCAAGGACTTCCTCATACCAGCGAAGATTCGAGGCCGCTATTGGTCCTTTCAGCCAATCGCCCCGATGGGTTCGAAGCTGCCCTTGAGGACGGTTTCCGAGGCGCCGGGTTGCATCCAGTGGTCTACCGCGGTGGCGTAGACCTGGCGGAAATCCACGGTGTGCTGGAGATTGTCGCCGTCCACGAGGCTGGCGAGGCTTGGCGGGGTTCCGTAATGACCGGGAATGACGGGTTTGCCGGCCAGGAACATGGTATTGGCTGAGCCGTGATCGGTGCCAAGGTTGGCGTTTTCCGGGACGCGGCGGCCGAATTCGGAATAGACAAGCACGAGGACCCGGTCGGCCTGGCCGATGCGCTCGAGGTCGCGGATGAAGCCGTTGATGGCATCGGCGGTGTAGGCCAGGATGCGCTGGTGCAGGTTGACCTGCTGCACGTGGGTGTCAAAGGCGTTGTTGCGGTAGGACACGTGATAGATGCGCGCGGGCAGGCCGGCTTCGATACAGGCGGCGACCTTGGGCAGATCGAGGCCGTTGAGGCCGTAGTCCACCGGTGTGCGGTAGTTGGCCCAGGCGTCGCGAATCCGGGCGGAGGCGGTCAGGGCGCTGCGGGCCACGTCGTTGAGGAAAGCGCGTGAAGGATTGCCCCCGGCTTCATCGACGCGCTGCATGAGCTGCTGCTGGCTGGCGAAGGCCCGGCGCTGGAAGCGATCGGGGTTGTCGAATACCACTGGCGTGTGCAATCGGCTCTTGACCGCAAGCGACTGGGCGGAAGCGATATTGATCAGCACATCGGTGCCGGAGGCGCCGTCGAGGGTGTCGGCGAGCCTGCCGAGCCAGCCGAACTCATCGCCGCGGTTGGGTGCCGCGGTGTGCCAATAGGCCATGGAAGTGAAATGGGAATAGGACGGGCGCTCATAGCCGCAGCCGTGGATGATGGCGAGGTCGTCGCTGTTCCATAGTCGCTCAAAGCCGAGCATGCCGGGGTTGAGACCAAAATGCCCGTCAAGCTTGCGCACCTCATCGGGCCTGATGCCGATGGTGGGGCGATGCCGGTAATAGGCGTCATCGCCATGAGGCACGACGGTGTTCAGGCCATCGTTGCCGCCGGACAGCTCAACGGAGACCAGTATGCGCTGGTCACGACCGGACTGGGCCCAGGCCCGGGGGCTGAACAAGGGCGCGGCAGCAAGGGCGCTGACGCTGGTCAGGCCGCCGGCCAACAGGTTTCGTCTGCTGATTTTCCGGTCTGAAAGAAGCTTACTCACCATTACCCCGCCTCCGCAGTTGTTCAGTTCAGTTGATATTCCGGGCGGCTGAGCAGCACGTGCAGCAGCCCCCGCAGGGGTTCTTCCATGAAGCTGGCCGCACTCGCAATATCCGCCGTGCCGAGTTCGGCTTCGAGATAATCGGCCATTGCCAGCATGGTGGCAGGCTCCGGCGGTACGCTAAAGAAGCGCGAAGTCAGATGTTCGACCACTTCATAAGGCGATGCAAGCCCCGCTTCGGACACCATGCCCGCAAGGTCGAGCCGGGGCAGGTTGCGGGGTATCGGTTTGACCCGTTCAATCGCCATCTGCCAGCCGCGATAGCTGCCATAGCGCGTATTGAAGGCTTCGTCGCTGTCGGCAAGCATGTTCGAAGCCGACAGTTCATCCATGTCGGGGGCTTCTTCGGCCACCATCGACGGCAAGGTCGCCGAACTGATGTCCATCCCCCTCCGCAGCCGCTCGTGCACGCTGAGGATTTCCTCGCCGCCGTAGCCGGGATGGCGGTCCGGCGGCAGGAAGCCGATGTCGGGGAACGCCACGTCGAGCACGAAATTGCCGCGCTCGAACAGCAGGCTCGGGGTGATCCAGGCGCGTCCTTCGCTCCAGCCGGCGACCGTCGGCGGTCGCATCAGACGCTGGCCGAGCGAACCGGTAACCCGATTGAAATCCGGCGTGCCGGGAATGCTGTCGAGACCGAGCAGGCGATAGGTGGAAACCACGTATTCCACCGGCCCCTTGATGCGGCTGCCGATCACCTCGGGCCGATAGAAATTCCGCGACAGGAACAGTCGTTCCATGTACGCCGCGATGTCGTAATCCGAATCCTTCAGCCAGACCCCGAGTTCCCTGGCCGAGTCGTCGTCGAGTTCCTCGCTGACGAAATAGTTGTAGATCTTGCGTGCGATGAATTCCGCCGTGGCATCCTGCTGCAGAATGATGTCGATGATGTCGATCCCATCGAAAGCGCCTTCCTGGCCGAGAACGCGCTTGACGCCGAAATCGTGGTCATCGGTGACCACCTGGAATTCCAACCCCCGGTAGTTCCAGCCGGTAAACGCCCGAGCCGCCTCGCGCACATCGCTTTCACCATAGTGGCCAACGCCCATGGTGAACAGCTCCATGATCTCACGGGCAAAGTTTTCATTGGGTGAATCCTTGGTGTTCACGCCGGCATCGAGGAAGTTGAGCATGGCGGGATCCTGGGCGACGCCGATGAGCAGATCGCGAAAGTCGCCCAGCCCCTTTTCCTGGAACAGACGGAGTTGCCCCAGCATCTTGCGGTAATCCCGCACCTTGTTTTCGTTGGTGGCGAAATGGCCATGCCAGAACAGCGCCATTTTTTCTTCCAGCGGGCGTGGACTGCGGAGCATGCGGTCCGCCCACCAATAGCCGACCCGGTCGGTTTCGAGCCGGCTTGCCCGCAGCCAGTAGAAGAACTTGTTCACCACGGGCTGCAAGGGCCGGTCGCCACCCGGCTTCACTTCAACGCCAAGCGCATGGCCCTGCCCGCGGGCGAGTTCGGTGGTCGCCGGACGGCTTGACGGAAAAGGGTCCAGCCCTTCCTCGAAAACGCCTGAGTGATCGAATTCCGGCAAATCCGCCTCCGGCGCGCCTTCGAAATAGACAAGCCTGCGCACGGCTTCCCGGGGCGTCATGGCGGCGAATTCGGCGATTTCCTCCGGCCTTGCGCCAAATCCGGCCCGTTCCAGCAGATGCCTGGCCTTGGCCTGATCCCATTCGATCGGATTCACCGGCTCAAAATCGCCATTCGCCGTCAAAGGCAGCAAGACGATCAGGGCGGCTGTACAGAAGTTGAACGGGTGGCTGCGCATGGTCTGACCCTGAAACTTTGCAAAAAATGAATGACGAATATAGCCCTCGATTCGGTCCATGTCCATAGCGTGTTATTGCCAATTTCGTGGCAAATTGGTTATCGTTACTCTCGCGAAACATGTTGGGCAGCACACTAGGTATTTTCTGAAAAATTCCTTCCCTGGAATTTTTCATTATCGCAAAACAAAAGCGCGGTTTTTGTCTTGCTCCCGAAACTTTTTCGCCGAAAACCGCGCATTTTTCCAACTCCTGTACTACATAGGCAGGGCCACAACGAAGCAGCCCGCGGCCCCGGCAGCCTGGGCCGCAGAAATTCACGGCGGCTTCGTTTCCATTTCCGCAATTTCGTGATATATAGGGGTTTAAATGAAAGCCGAAGAGATTGTCAGCACGACTCACCGACTGGAGCAGTCCGGCGCTAAACGCCAATCCCGGCGAGCTTCCGAAGCCGGTCGCCCGCAAGCCTGGTCCGGCGAGAAGATTCTTGCCCTGCCCGCACTTGCGGCTTTGGGTCTCCTGTTCATCAGCCTGCAATCCAGAGTGCAGGACAACCGGATTCTGCTGGCCTCCACCCTGGGCGCCGGGGCGGTGTTGCTGTTGTGGCTGGGATGGCGTTGGATTGGCTGCCAGCGCGATGGCGACTATCCCGTAATTCGGATCCTTCTGCGGCCCCAGCATTATGTGCAGGCCATGGTGCAGGGCAGCGTTTTTCTGTATTGGGGTTATTACTGGAGCCCGGTATACGACCACTTCTGGCTGCTCGGCGCGCAATTGCTGTTCGCTTACGGCTTCGACATGCTCCTCGCCTGGTCGCGCCGGCGCGAGTATCTGCTGGGCTTCGGGCCATTTCCCATCATCTTCAGTATCAATCTGTTCCTGTGGTTCCGCGATGACTGGTTCTACCTGCAATACATCATGCTGGCGGCGGGCTTCATGGGCAAGGAGTACGTCCGCTGGATGCGCGATGGGCGCAGCGCGCACATCTTCAATCCTTCGGCTTTCGCCCTGGGCCTGTTCTCCCTGGCCCTGATTGTCACCGGAACCACCGGGCTCACCCGGGGTCAGGAAATCGCCTCCACCCTGACCCTGGCGCCGAATATCTACGCCTTTCTGTTTCTGGCCGGCCTGGTGGTGATGTATTTCTTTTCCATCACCCTGGTGGCGGGCATGGCGGCAATATCGCTGTTCGCCATGAGCGCACTGTATTTCGCTTTCACCGGCGTACCGTACTTCATTGATTCGGAAATCCCCGCGGCGGTTTTTCTCGGCCTGCACCTGCTGGTCACCGATCCTTCCACGTCGCCGCGCACGCCACTGGGCAAAGCCCTGTTCGGCCTGCTCTATGGCCTTGGGGTGTTTGGCCTTTACACCTTGCTCGGGGTTTTTGGAGCGCCGACTTTCTACGACAAGCTGCTGTGCGTGCCACTGCTCAATCTCAGCGTAATCGCCATCGACCGCGCCGTGAAGCGGATTCCGTCGCAGTCCTGGGCCCTGCTTTGGAAGCGCGGCTGGAATCCGGCGCGGGCGAATCCGGCGCATATGGCCTTATGGATCGCGGTGTTTGCCGGGGCTTCCCTTGCCGGCGGCGCCGACAGCCGCCACACCGGCGACAGCCTTCCCTTCTGGCAGCAGGCCTGCGCGGAATCCCGGCCCAACGCCTGCGATCGGCTGCTGCAATTGCAGGCCACCTACTGCAATGACAATTCCGCCTGGGCCTGCAATGAACTCGGCGCCCATTACCGCGAAGGCAGCATCATCGCGGCGGACGAAGCGCTTGCCAGGGGCTTCTTCTCCCGGGCCTGCGAACTGAAATCCATGGCGGCCTGCCAGAATCTGCTGCGCGGCGACGCCCTGTACCGCACGCCGCCGGGCGACCTCGACCTGCGCCTGCTGTTGCGCGAAGGCGGACTGAACCTGATGGAAATTCCCCTGGCCGATCTCTACCGGCGCGCCTGCGATCATGGCTGGCAATTTGCCTGTGGGGAAAATCGCGCGTGAACTCTTCCACCGCCGGGCATGCCCCGTCGCAACCGGCGAGCAGCCGTACCGGCATCGTACTGCTGGCGTTGATCGTGGCGCTGGTTTTTTTCTGGCTGTATCGCAATGGGGCCGCCCTCTCCCCCATCGTGGGGCAAGTGGAAACCCCGGCCACACTCGATGGTTTCCGCAGCGACGCCTGGATGCTTCCCGACGAGACCCTGCTCGGCTTTGTGGAAGTGCCCGCCGGGGCATTCATCATGGGCAGCAATCCCCAACAGGACCCCATGGCCTACGAAAATGAACGCTGGTCGGCGCGGCGCAGGCAAGGCAATCCGAATCTGCCGGCATTCTATATCGGTCGATTCGAGGTGACCGTGGCGCAGTTCAACCGCTTCGCCGGGGAAAGCTCCGGCGGAATTGCCCCGCGCAATGGCGAGCCGGCGCATCCGGCAAGCCATGTGACCTGGCCGGAAGCCTTGGCCTATGGCCGCTGGCTGGGCGAGCAAATGCGCTCTTCGAGCGCAACGCCGGATGCGCTGCGGCAGGCGCTCGAAGCCGGCTGGCGGGTAACACTGCCCACCGAGGCGCAATGGGAAAAGGCGGCCCGGGGGGAAGCCGGCCGCATCTTTCCCTGGGGCGCCGACCCCGCCGCGGGCGATGCCAATTTTGCAAGCGGCGGTTCGCGCCCGGTGACCGCCGGCGCCTGCCCGCAATGCAGCTACGGGCTGGCCGACATGGCCGGCAATGTCTGGGAAATGACGAGCAGCCCCTTGCAGGATTATCCCTACAATCCCGACGATGACGCCGCTTCGCTCGGCGCGGACGCCCTGTTCGTCATGCGCGGCGGCTCCTGGCAGGACACCGCCAACAACATCCGGGGGGCCGTGCGCGGCGCGGTGGACCCAGGCGTGCGCAACCCCGCCATCGGATTCCGCCTTGCGTTGACGCCGCCTTGAATCAGTCCTGTTCCCCGCTCCAACTGACCCGGATCGGTTCGCTGCCGAAATAATACACGCCGGGCCTCTCGTCCAGGGAATACGCCAGATAGAAAGAGATCGTCTGGCCCTGCAACTGGTACACCGAGCCGATCAAGGGGCCGACGGAAGGTTCCCGGTTGTAGTGCCGGGTTCCCATGATGACCAGGTCCTGGGCGTACAGGCCGGGCTTGAGCGCTCCCGCCGACGGGATCTTGCTCGCGTCTTCCAGTGGATGGAAGTTGCCGTCTGCGTGACGGGCGAACAATATGCCGTTATCCGTTGCCACCACCACATGCAAATCTCCCGGGCGGTGCCCGTGGGTCCGGTCCTTGACCACGGTGCCATACACGGTGATGCGATCCGAGGGTTTGAAGTCATTTTCGAATGTCCTGCCGCCGTTGGTGGTGGCGCCGCCGACGAATCTGGCTTCGGTGGGCAAACTGTCGGTGGAAAGCCCTTCGCCGAGCAGAATGGGACACTCTTCGGGGCTGCCATAGCGCATGGCAAGGGCGCAGAGGTCGTCAATTGCCAGCACCGGGTCGCGCCTGCCGTAGTTGAGCCTGGCCTGCATGATCGACGAGCGCACCGCGCTGTGGCCGAAACCCAGCGTGTGGCCGATTTCATGTGTCGCCACATGATGGAAATGATGCGCGACGGACTCGAATCGCGACCTGCTGTGTTCGTTGAAGACAATGTCGCTTTCAACAATGCCGCCGGGATCCCAGGAAGTCTGGGTCACCGCATCGGCGATAGTGCCGCCGCCGCTGAAGTAACTGTCGTCGCCGCAGAACGTGGTGGAAAAGGAGGCGGTGTTGACCTTGTTCTGGGAACTGCCCCGGAAATTGGCCTGACACACCTCGCGTTCTTCTTCGATGGCATTCAGGCGGATATTGCCCGCGGCGTCCATCCAAACGTGCAGGGAGCGGACGAAACTCTCGAAAAAGCTGACGCCATCGGACAAATTTCCCGGCAGATGCGCGTAATAGGTATGCTGGTTATCGCGAAGCCCCACCAGGTAGCTCAACTCGAAGCCGAGCGCCTGCCCCGGCGTGAGAACGGCGGCGAGCAACAGCAATACCGGAGGAATTGGCGACTTCAACATGGTGGTGTGAAGCATGAAATGTCAGCGCTGAAATTTCAAGTCCGGTTTGCGGCGGGTTTCCCGAAGGGAAAGGCAAGGGCAGGCGGGCGCATCGGACACCGGCCCGGGGCTGCAATAGCGCTCTTCCAGTTTTCCGGAAGCGGTGGACAGGACTTCCCGCCAGGGGCTCCAACGTTCCGAGACTTCGCAGATCTGCAGGCTGTCCCCGACAAGCAGCAATTCGCTGGCAAATTGCCGGAAGCTTGCTTCACTGGCCATGGGCGCGGTTATGGCGCCGCTGGCAACAGAAGTGTTGGACTGCGACAGGCGAAAACAATTGCCCGCCCGCGAACGATAGCGGCATAAGGCCAGCGGCGGCGCGCCACCACGCAGGACGAGGAATTGCCCGCTGCGGAGCGGGGCCGGAAAATGCGTGGCGGGGCTTTCCGGGCTGTTGTACTCGGGCGGCAGCGCGCCCGGCTTGCCGGAGGCGAATGCCAGCGGCAACACGATGACGAACGAATACAGGAATCTCATTTGTCTCCTCCTTGCAGGATTCTGGAAAAAGCGGACGGAAGACCGCCGTTTGCTTGCAGCCGTTTGACCAGCCGGAGGGGTATAGGCAAGTTTTCGGGATTTCGCCAAATTTTCGGAAAAAATAGTTCAGGAGTCCGCGCCGCAGGGCACACAGACGGATCGCTCGCGATATATTGTCAGGAAATGCGTTCGGAGCAGGTCTAATGAAGATAAACAGGCAAGTTTGGATGATCGGCGCCTTGCTGGCCGTATTGCTGGCGCTGTTGTACTGGCCGCCGTCGGCCCGGAATGACGTGGCCTTCGCCACCGATGCGGAAACCCTGGCGAGAGGGGAGTATCTGGTGTCGGCCGGAGGCTGTATCAGTTGCCATCGGGGCACAGCGGACGAAACCGCTTTCAGCGGCGGCCTCGGGCTGGAATCCGACTTCGGTACTTTCCATGTGCCGAATATCACGCCGGATGCGGCAACCGGCATTGGCGGCTGGACCGCGGGAGAATTCCTGCGGGCCATGAAGCATGGCCGCGGCCCCGGAGGCGGGTTCTACTTTCCCTCGTTTCCCTGGCGGGCGTACGGAGGGCTTGCCGACGAAGATGTGCTGGCCATGGGCTCCTGGCTGATGTCTCTGGAGCCGGTGTCTTTCCAGGCGCCGGAACACGAAACGCCCTGGTGGCTGCTGCGGCCCGCCATGGCGGGCTGGAATCTTCTCGCGGGCCTTTATGCCGCGGAGGAAGAGGAGTTTGCGTCGGACCTCGTGGCCCGGGGCGCGTATCTTGCCCGCAACCTCGGCCACTGCGGGGAATGCCACACGCCGCGCAACAGCCTCGGCATACTCCTCGGCAGCCGTGAATTCGCCGGCGCCGAACTCGGCGGGGACACCGTGGAGGCCATCGACGCCACGGCGCTGGAAGAATGGACTTTTGACAATTTCGACCTGTTCCTGCTGATCGGCCTCAAACCCGACGGCGAATTCGTCGGCGGCGACATGAACGAGGTCATCGAATACAACACGAGCCGGCTGACGGATGAGGATCGCGACGCCCTGGCGGCGTTTTTCACCCGGCATTCCGGGGAAGACTGAGGATTTGCAAGAAAAATTTGGCAAAAAAGACAAACATCGACTAGGTATTTATACCGGCGCCCCCGCAATACCGAGCGCGGCAATTTCGCCTAACCGAATCCCGGCGCCGAGCGATAACAGGAATAGGAGCCTGCGCCGTAGGAATTCGCGAAAGCGAAAATTCGCTATCGCCGCGCCCCTGGCCGGTCGATTGAGGCGAATATTGGTGGATATTCAACGAAATCGAGCGGGCGGGGGCGTGGACGGGAGCGGATTTGCAGCCGTGAATTCCCACGGCGCAGGCTCCTAGGCGGCAGTGAAAGCCGCCAGTAGCCTATGGAGCGGAAAATGCCTGACGACTTGTTGATTTTGCAGACGATTGTTGCCACCTGTTTCGCCACGTCGCTGATCCCCAACGCCATGTGGCGCCGCCACACCGGGGAGTACGTGGGTTTCCAGAGCAATCTGGTGCTGCTGTATTTCGTATTCCTGGTGAGCTTTGTGGGTAGCAATGTGGCCGCCATCCACGACGCCTGGGGCGCGGTGCTGCGCACGGGGTTGATGGTGGCCGCCACTTTTCTGCTCGGCTGGCTGGTCGCCGTTACCGCCTATTGGCGACGCTACCGCCAGCGTCCCCGCAAGGGCGCCCCGCCGGCCAGTCCCTGACCGTAGAAACTATTTTCCCCGAAAACCGCGCATTTTCTCCCGGGTCCGCCTATGGTTTGTGGGCAAGCGCCATTTACTTCAATCCATGAGGAACAAGACATGAGAGAACTTGATGAGAAAGAAATGCGGGCGGTCACGGGTGGAAGCCGGGCGGGATTTCCCATAAGGGCCCCACAGCAGTTCTGGCCGACTGATCCGGTCAATCCGTTGACTGTGACTTTCGGGACACCAGTGGCGCCACACCTGGCCTTGCCGGGCATCTGGCCGCGCTGAATCCGTTGACGCTCACCAGCCTGCACAGTCGTCAGGGCTGCGCAGGCTGGTTTTTTGGCTCAGTCAGTCGGTGTCTTCGCGATAGGTTTCGTGGCAGTTGCCACAGGCGCCGCCCAGGGTGCGCACCGCGCCAAGGGTGGCGGCCATATCGCCGCCGGCGGCCACATCGGCGAATTCATTGGCTGCGCTCACCAGTGCCCGGGCCTTGACGTCGATATCGTCCAGATTGTCCCAGATCAAATCCAGCGCTTCGGTTTCCACGTCATAATCGCGGGTATCCATGGCGCCGAGCAGGTCCGGGATCATCGGCGCGAGCGCGGCAATGCGACGGCCGTTGCGCTCGGCGAGTTCGGCGTCAAAAGGCGCGCCCTGGGTCATGGCGATAATCGCGCCGATATTGAACCGCAGCAGTTTGAATACGGCTTGCCGATCCGCCGTGGCGCCAGCGGCCATTTGTTCCGGCGTGGGTCCGTCGTCCTGGGCCGAAACCACGAAGAGCATACTTGATCCGACAAAAACCGCCAGCGCTAGCAGAAACTTCTTCATTCCCGTGGTACTCCTGTTGCAAGATGGGTTTGCCCAAGGGTTTCCCGTTCGGGCAATGGCGCAAAATATATAGCAATTCTCCGGCGAATGTAAGCAAGCCCGGGAAGCCTGTGCCTCTTCAGGCCGCCACATCCTTCCAGACGAACATCCGGGTGGCGAGGGCGAAACCGATCACGAACCAGACCGCCATGCCGATCAGGCTGGGCACGACTTCCAGCAGGGTCGCGCCAGCCACGGCGATGTCGCGCAGCCCGGAAACGACAAAAGTCAACGGCAGCACCTGGGCCAGGGGTTGCACGAATCCCGGCATGGCGTCGATGGGATAGAACACGCCGGAGAGCACGATCTGCGGAAAGATCACGATATTGCCGATCGCCATGATGGCCTGCTGGGTCCTGGCCATGCTGCCGATGCAAAACCCGATATTGAGAAACACCAGGCTGGCGATAATCGCCACGAGATAGAATTCGGCGAAACTGCCGATGATGTTCACCCGCAGCACGAACAGCGCGAAAGCCAGCAGCACCGTGAGCTGGATCAGCACAATGCCAAGCCTTGCCGCGACGATGGCGGCGACGAAATCCCGCGGTCGCAGCGGCGTGACGAACAGCCGCTTGAGAATGCCCTTGCGGCGAAACTCCACCACATTGTAGCCCGAGCCCGCCACGCTCAATTGCATCAGCATCATTGCCAGCAAGCCGGGCAGCAGGAAGTCGAGATAGCTTTGCGACAGCGCCTGCACATTTTCAATCTCCACCGAGAACATCGCCTCCCCGCCCCGGTATTCGCGCTCGATTTCCACGAGTTTCTGCTCGATCATGGGCCCAACCAGCGGCAACTGGTTGAACTGGGAAGTGTCCGCGAGCAGGCGCAGGGCGGCGGTCTCGCCGGCGGACGGCGCCCGGAACTGCGCCGGCACCACGAGCACCAGCATCTGCTCGCCATGAATCAGTTGTTCCCGCAACTGTGCTTCATCGCCGGACACCACGGTGAAAGCGGCGTCCTCGCCGAGCTTGTCCACCAGCGCACTGGCGAGGGCGCTGTCCGACTGATTGGCCACGCCGAGTGGAATCGGCTCCTGGCCGCCGCGGACGAAAGCGAAGATGCTCATGAAGACCACGGGAAAGAACAGGCTGAAGAAAATCGACTGCCGGTCGCGCAGGAAAATCTTCATGAAATCCCGGGCAAGATGACGCTGGAGTTTGCTGAGCACGGTATACCTCTTCAGTCCCGCAGGGCGTGGCCGGTGAGGGCGAGAAAAACGTCTTCGATATTGCCATGGAGCGGCGCCGCGGGCGGCTCGGGGGCGTGTTGTTGAATCAGGTTCGCCGGCGTGTCTTCCGCGACGATCCTGCCGTGGTCCATGATGGCGATGCGGCCGCAGAGAAATTCGGCTTCCTCCATATTGTGGGTCGTCAGCACAATGGTCATGCCGGCCCGGTTCAATTCCATCGCCAGTTCCCACAGGCGCCGCTTGGCCTGGGGGTCGAGACCCGTGGTGGGCTCATCGAGAAACAGTACCCGGGGCACATTGACCAGCGCGCAGGCGATGGAGAACCGCTGCTTCTGGCCGCCCGACAGGCTTTCGGGACGCGCTTTGGCCTTTTCGGTCAGATCCACCCTGGCGAGCAGTTCCATGGCGTCGATGTCGCGGCTATACAGCGCGCCGAACAGATTCAGCAACTCGATCAGGTTGAGCTTGTCGAAATACTCGCTGGCCTGCAGTTGCACGCCGATCATCTGCTTGACGCGGTACGGGTCCCGGGTCACATCGATGCCCGCCACGAAGGCGGTGCCGCCATCGATGTCGTTCAGGCCTTCGAGCATTTCCAGCGTGGTGGTCTTGCCGGCGCCGTTGGGGCCGAGGATGCCGTAGATTTCGCGCTCGAAGATTTCGAAGGAAACCCCGTCCACCGCGGCGAAATTGCGGGACTTGTCCTCCGGCAGCGGATAGCGCTTGACCAGCTCCACCGCCCTGATGATCGGTTCCATTTCCTTATCCCGCGGCGCAGGCTCCCGTCACGGGCTACCGCTCCCGACATATCCCGGCCCATGCAGAATCCGCCCTGGCCGACTGCCGGTGTGCGCGCCGTCCTCCACCACGATGTCCCCATTCACCAGCACGTATTTCATGCCCACGGCGTATTGATGCGGATTCTCGAAAGTGGCCCGGTCGATGATTTCATCGGCGTCGAATACCGCGATGTCGGCGAAAAATCCTTCGGCGATCAGGCCCCGGTCCTGAATGGAAAGACGCTGGGCGGTCATGCTCGTCATCTTGCGAATCGCCTCTTCCAGGGAAATCACGCCGCGCTCGCGGACATAGTGCCCGAGCACCCTGGCGAAGGTGCCGTACTGCCGCGGATGGGGCGCGCCTTCGCCGAAAATGCCCACCGGGCCATCGGAGCCGATGGCGGTGGCGGGATGGCGCATGATGCGGTCCACGTCATCGGAGCCGATGGCGTGATAGACCGCGGTGGCGCCGCCATTGCGGAGAATCTCGAACACCACCTCGGCGGCATTCTCCGGCGAGGGTTCCATGCCCGCCTCGATGGTCAGTTCCGCCAGATTCTTGCCGGCCATGGCCGGATCCCAGCTATTGCGCGAGATGAACACATTGGCCGGGTCGCCGCCGCCGCGGTCGAACAGAATCCGCTCCACCACTTCATTCTTGATCGTCTGGCGGGTTTCCCGGCTGTCGAGCCTGGCAAGCAGGGCGTCGCCGCCGCCTTCCTGGGCCCATTGTGGAATCAGGGCGTTGATGCCGGTCTGGGAGGCGGTATAGGGATATTGGTCGATGGTCACGTCCACGCCCCGGGCGCGGGCCTCGTCCACGAGTCTCAAACTGTCCACCGCGGCGCCCCAGTTGGGCGCGCCGATGACCTTGTGGTGGGTAATCTGCACGGGGATGCCGGCTTCTTCGCCGATGCGGATGGTCTCGTTGACTGACTCGATCAGTTGCGAGGCCTCCTCGCGCATGTGGGAGATGTAAATGCCGCCGTGCTCCGCCGCGACCCGGGACAACTCGATCACCTCTTCGGTGGAAGTGAAGCTGCCGGGCACGTAAAAAAGTCCGGTGGAGATCCCCAGCGCGCCTTCTTCCATGGCCCGGGCCACCATGGCTTTCATCCGCTCGATTTCGGCCGGGGAGGGTTCCCGGTCCTCCACGCCGATCACCTGGGAGCGAATCGTTCCCTGGCCCACGAATACCGCCCAGTTCGGGCTGATGCCGAGTTCCGCGATTTCGCGATAATGCCCGCCGATGGGCCAGGGCGAACTCCCGTCATTGCCCTCGGTCAGGGTGGTTACGCCCTGGAGCAGGGCGCTTTCGGCGGTGGGCACATCGAAGATGCCGCGGATGGCGTGGGTATGGGGGTCGATAAACCCGGGCGCCACCACCAGCCCGGCCGCGTCTATCGCGATCTCCGCCGTGGCCCCGGACAGGTCGCCAATGGCGGCGATGCGGTCGCCGCGAATGCCGAGGTCGGCTGCAAACCAGGGATTGCCGCTGCCGTTGATGACACGGCCGCCGTGAATGAGAACATCATAATCCTGGGCGAATGCGGCGCCGCCCGGGACGAGCAGCAGCAGGACGAGGGAACGAATAAGCAGTTTCATGGCCTTACCAGATCGTCACGCGCTGTTCCGGGGGCAGGTACAGATCGTCCTCCGGCTGCACATCGAAAGCTTCATACCAGGCGTCGAAATTGCGCACCACGCCATTGACGCGAAATTCTGCCGGTGAATGCGGGTCCGAGGTCAGACGCTGAATCAGCGCGTCTTCGCGGTACTTGCGCTGCCAGACCTGGGCCCAGGCGAGGAAGAAGCGCTGGTCGCCGGTCAAGCCGTCGATGACCGGCGGCTCCTCGCCATTGAGCGACATGCGGTAGGCGCGGTAGGCCAGGGACACGCCGCCCACATCGCCGATGTTTTCGCCCAGGGTGAACCGGCCATCGATAAAGTAGCCCGGCACCGGCTCGAATACGGCGTATTGTTCGGCGATCACTGTCGCCTGGTCTTCGAAATTGGCGCGGTCCTCGTCGGTCCACCAGTTGCGCTGGATGCCGGCCCAGTCGGATTTCGAGCCCTGATCGTCAAAACCGTGGCCCATTTCATGTCCGATCACCGCGCCGATGCCGCCATAGTTCACCGCCGCGTCCGCCGCCGGGTCGAAGAAGGGGGGCTGCAGGATGCCGGCGGGGAATACGATCTCGTTGAATGACGGATTGTAATAGGCATTGACCGTCTGGGGCGTCATGCCCCATTCCTCCCGGTCCGTGGGCTGGCCAAGGCGCGCGATCTCTTCCTGGTAGCGGAACTCGCGCACGTTGCGGGTATTGTCGAACAGCGATTCGCGGCTGATCTCGATGGCGGAAAGGTCTTGCCAGACATCGGGATAGGCGATCTTGGGCCGGAAAGCCTCCAGCTTGCGATAGGCCTCTTCCCTGGTCAGCGGCCCCATCCAGTTGTTCTGTTCGATGCTCTGGCGCAGGGCGCCGCGCAGATTCTCCACCAGATCCTGCATCTGCCGCTTGGCGGATTCGGGAAAATGCCGCTCCACATAAATCTGTCCGACTGCCTCGCCCAGGCTGTTCAGCGAGCCCACCCGGGCCACGCCGCGCTCCCAGCGCTCGCGCTGCTCCGGCACGCCGCGCAGGACGGTGGAATAGAAATGAAAGGCCTCCTGGTCGATTTCTTCGGAAAGCACACTGGCACTGTCGGCAATCAGCCGGTAGCTGAGATAGCTTTTCCAATTTTCCAGCGGCGTTTCGTTGACCAGGGCAATCACCGGCGCCATGGCGCTTGGGTAATTCACATTCAGGCTGTCGAGGCCGCTGACGCCCGCGGCGTCAAAATACGAATCCCAGTCGAAATCGGGCCAGGCGGCGCTGAACTCAGCGAAGAACATGGGGTTGTAGGTGAGGTCGCGGTCGCGGCGCTGGGCTCTGGGCCACATGTGTTCGGCGATACCCGTCTCCAGGGCGAGAATCGCTTCGGCCCTGGCGGTGGAATCCGGAATCCCGGCGAAATCGAGAATCCGGGCGATGTGGGCGAGATACTCCCCGCGCACCCGCTGGTAATCCTCGGTGTCCAGCAGGTAATAGTCGCGGTCGGGAAGGCTGAGCCCGGAAAGGGTCAGCACAAGCTGGTGCCGGTCCGGGTCGCTGCGGTCTGCGCCGATGAAAAAGGCGAAGGGGCTTGCGGTGTTGTCGAGCTGGGCCCGACCGAACGCCGCCACGAGCTGCTCCCGGTCCGCGATGGCGTCCACCGCGGCGAGCCCGGGTAGCAGGGGACCGATGCCGAGTTCATTGAGCCGGTCCGTATCCATGTAGCTCTGGAAATAATCGTTGATCTTCTGCTCGATGGAGCCTTGGGCGGGCTCCAGGTCGGCCAGGTCTTCGATGATGCTTCTCACCCGCTGGTCGGAACGGTCGGCAAGCACCGAAAATGAGCCGTAGTCGCTGCGGTCCGCCGGCAGCTCGAAGCTGTCGAGCCAGCGACCGTTGGCGTAACGGAAGAAGTCATCGCCAGGGCGCACGGAAGCATCCTGGTTGCTCAGATCGATACCGAAACTGCCGAGTTCCGGAGTGGGCGCCGCGGCTTCGGGCTCGGGTGGCGGGGCGGCTTCTTCAACGGCGGGCGTTTCCTCGGCGCCGCAGGCGACAAGGAACACGGCGACCAGGGCCGGCAACAAGCCGCGCCAGTCAGTCAGGGTCGGAAAGTTCATGACGATTACCGGAGTGGATGTTGAGGCGGCAGAGTATACCGAATTACGGTGGAAATGGAGTCGATGAATGAACCAAATCCCGATTGGGTGTATAATCCGCGCCGGTTTTTGGGCCGTGTTGCGCAAGAGCGCAGCCTGATCGCCAAGGGAACAAGTTCACTACCTGGAGGAAACCTTCGTTGAAACCCGTCAGCGCCAACGCATCATTCGCTTCCATTCCGGCCCTCGTGCTCACCGCGAGCATCCTGCCGCTTCCCGGTCAGTTTTCCGTGGCGGATCAATCCGCCGAGGAAAACCTTGCCCCCATCGCCCAGCTCTGTCTAGCCGGACAGGATTGTGTCGGGTCCAGGACCGGCGAGCCCGCTGCGGCTGCCGAGCCTGCCGCCGCCGCAGCCACTCCCGGGCCTGTCGCGGAACCCGCCGCCGAGCCTGTCCTTGTGGCCCAGGCCGACGATGGCTTCGATCTCCAGGCCACATACCAGATGTTCTGCTTCGCCTGCCATTCCACCGGCCTGTCCGGCGCGCCGCGGCCCGGCGATGCGGAAGCCTGGGCGCCGCGCATGGAGAAAGGCCGCGAGGAAATCATCGCGATCATGAACCGGGGCCTGAACGCCATGCCGCCCAAGGGCCTGTGCAATACCTGCACCGATGACCAGTTGTGGGAACTGTCCCAGTACATGGTGAGCCTTGAGCAGTAGTTCGCTCTCCCCTCTACGACACTGGCCGGCATGAAAACCCTCCGGATCGTCCTGCTGGCGGCATTCGCTGTGGTGTGGTCCGGCCTGATTGCCGCCGGCGCCGATACTGGCGCCGGTAGTCTGCAATTGGCCCAGGTCAGCGAAGGCTTCGATCCGGAATCACGCTACGCGGCGGCTTGTTTCGCCTGTCACAGCACCGGCGCCGCCGGCGCCCCCCGGGTAGCGCCGGGCAACGCCCTGGAATGGGCGCCCCGGCTTGAAAAAGGTCTCGACGCCGTGGTGGAGAATACCGTCAACGGCATGGGCACCATGCCGCCCAAGGGGCTTTGCTTCGATTGCACGCCGGAAGAGTTGCGCGCCATCGTCGAATTCATGATCGCAAGCAGTCAGTAGCCGACATGCCAATTTCACCGTAAATTTGGCATTTTCCATCATTTTCGCCTAAGACTTTGGCTTCGCAACCATCCGGCCGAAGCCATTATGTCTGTTGCCATTGTTCATTCCCGGGCCGTGCTCGGCGTCGAGGCGCTGTCGGTCACCGTGGAAACCCATATTTCGGGGGGGCTGCCGGGCTTTGCCATCGTCGGCATGCCCGAGACCGCCGTCCGTGAAAGCAAGGATCGCGTGCGCAGCGCGATTCTGAATTCCGGGCTTGAGTTTCCCGCCAGGCGCATCACGGTGAATCTGGCGCCCGCCGATTTGCCCAAAACCGGCGGGCGCTACGATTTCGCCATCGCCATGGGGATTCTCGCCGCATCGGGGCAAGTGGACGGTCGCAATCTCGCTGGTGTTGAACTGCTTGGCGAGCTTGCCCTCGACGGTGGCCTGCGCAAAGTCTTCGGACTGATCCCTTCGATTCAGGCGGCGGCGCGGGAGTCGCGCTCGGTGGTGCTTCCCGAAGCCAATCGCGAGGAAATGAATCTGGTGGGCTATCCGGGCTCCCTTGGGGTGGGCAGCCTGGCGGACTATGTCTCCCACTTGCACCATGACGATGAACTCGCCGGGCCCGACCCGGAACAGGCGCCGCCCGCTTGCAACTGTCATCGCGGGCTTGACAGCATCCGCGGCCAGCAGGCGGCCAAGCGCGCCCTGCTCGTGGCCGCCGCGGGCAATCACAATCTGCTGATGATCGGCCCGCCCGGCAGCGGCAAGACCCTGCTCGCCCAGTCGCTGGCGCGGCTATTGCCGCCGCTGGAACCCGAGGAAGCCCTGGAAGTGGCGGCAATCCGCTCGATTTCCCAGGTGCGCGGCCAGTGCCCCTCGTGGTTCTGCCGCCCGGTTCGGGCGCCGCACCACAGCGCCACCAGCCCGGCTCTGGTGGGCGGCGGCAATCGGGCGCAGCCGGGAGAAATCAGCCTGGCTCATCGGGGATTGCTGTTTCTCGATGAATTGCCCGAGTTCAAACCCAGCGTGCTCGACACCCTGCGCGAGCCGCTGGAATCCGGCGAGATGACCCTCAGCCGCGCCAATTACCGGCTGCAATTCCCGGCCCGCTTCCAGTTGGTGGCTGCCATGAATCCCTGCCCCTGCGGCTATGCCGGCGATTCGCGCAACGAATGCCGCTGCAGCCAGGATCGCATCGACCGCTATCTCGGCAGGATTTCAGGGCCGCTGCTTGACCGGCTCGACATCATTATCGAAGTGCCGGCCCTTTCCCACGCCGAATTGCTGGCAGCGCCGGTCAAGGCCGACGCATTCGAGCCTGAGCGCCTGCGCGGCGAGGTCGGCGCCTGCCGCGAACTGCAGCGGCGCAGGGCGGGAGGCCTGAACAGTGATTTGCGGGGCGAGGCGCTGGAAACCGTCTGCCGGCTGAGCCCGAAACTGAAGCGGCGCCTTGCGGACACCATGGAGAAGCTTTCGCTGTCGGCCCGGGCCGCGCACCGGGTGCTGCGGGTCGCCCGCACCATTGCCGATATCGAACAATGCCCGGAGATTCTCGAACCGCACCTGATGGAAGCCGTCAGCTACCGGCGCTGCCGCGTGCTGCGCTCGCTGTTCCGCTGAGAACTGATCCTGCGCCGACTGGAGCCCGCGCCGCGGGAATTCACGGCTGCGAATCCGCTGCTTCCAGGCGGGCTTCGAGGGCGGCAACGCTGGCCTCAAGCGCCGCAATGCGCTCTTCGGCCCGCGCGAGCGCCCGGTTCTGGGCGTCGAACTCTTCCCGATTGATCGCGGAAAGTTCGGCCACGCCATCACGCAATTGCTGCTCGATCTTGCCCCGCAGGTCGCCGGCGGCTTCACCGCCCGATTGCAGCAATCCACTCAAGCGACCGCTGATTTCCCCAAACAGATCCCGGTTCGACATGGCGACTCCCTGGCGGCTGCACAAAATCGGCAGGCAGTATACACAGCCCACCGCACCGGTTTCCAGGCGCAGATTGGCCGCTGCGAAAGCTCGCACCGCCCCTGGCTTCACCCGGAGGCAGAATAAAAACGCCTTGCATCGTTTTGGTGCATGGGTCTGGAATTGCCCCTCGAGAATGCACGCCGATTGGAATTTCCGGGGCGCCCACCACCATGGACACCCTATCAATGCCCTACTTAGGCCACTGAAATAACTCACTTAATCGTTTCTGGCACGGAGTCTGCATGGGACGGGTGGCAGCGCCTTGCAAGCTGCCAACCCGCAATGCTGGAAAACGAGGAACGACAAGATGAAGTTAGTTACGGCGATCATCAAGCCATTCAAACTCGATGAAGTGCGCGAATCCCTGTCGGAAATCGGGGTGCAGGGGATCACGGTGACCGAAGTAAAGGGCTTCGGGCGGCAAAAGGGCCATACCGAGTTGTACCGGGGCGCCGAATACGTGGTGGATTTCCTGCCCAAGGTGAAACTCGAAGTCGCCGCAACCGACGGCATGCTCGATGCCGTGCTCGACGCGATAACCCAGTCGGCGCGCACCGGAAAAATCGGCGACGGCAAGATTTTCGTGAAAAGTCTTGACGAAGTCCTGCGAATTCGCACCGGAGAAACCGGGGATTCCGCCGTCTAGGCGGGGCTTCCAAAGGAGGAACTGAACCGTGGAAAACCAGATTTTTGAACTGCAGTACGCGCTCGACACCTTTTACTTCCTGATCTGCGGCGCCCTCGTGATGTGGATGGCCGCCGGCTTCGCCATGCTCGAAGCCGGGCTCGTCCGCTCCAGGAACACCACCGAGATTCTGACCAAGAATGTCGCGCTGTTCGCTGTGGCCTGCACCATGTATCTCATCTGTGGCTACCACATCATGTACGGCGGCGGATATTTCCTGTCCGGCGTGACCACCGTGGCCCGGATGGATGACAGCGCCGTGGCCGCGGTGCTCGCGGATTCCGCGGCCGCGGGATTCGACGGCGACTCGGTCTATTCCGGCGCCAGCGACTTCTTCTTCCAGGTGGTTTTTGTCGCCACCGCCATGTCGATCGTCTCCGGCGCGGTGGCCGAGCGCATGAAGCTGTGGGCCTTCCTCGCTTTCGCCGTGGTGATGACCGGCGTCATCTATCCTTTTGAAGGAAGCTGGACCTGGGGCGGCAATTCTGTGTTCGGGCTGTACAGCCTCAGCTACAGCGACTACGCCGGCTCCGGCATCGTGCATCTGGCGGGGGCCACCGCGGCCCTGGCCGGGGTGCTATTGCTCGGCCCGCGCAAGGGCAAGTACGGCCCCGGCGGCGAACCGAGGGCGATTCCCGGCGCCAATCTGCCCCTGGCCACGCTCGGCACCTTCATTCTGTGGATGGGCTGGTTCGGGTTCAATGGCGGCTCGACGCTCAAGCTGGGCGGCATCGGCGTCGCCAATGAAGTGGCCAATGTGTTTCTCAATACCAATGCCGCCGCCGCGGGCGGGCTGATTGCGGCCCTGGTGCTGGCCCGGCTCTGGTTCGGCAAGGCCGACCTCACCATGGCGCTCAATGGCGCACTGGCCGGGCTGGTCGCCATCACCGCCGAACCCGCGGACCCATCGCCCCTGTTGGCGACGATCATCGGCGCCATGGGCGGCCTGATCGTGGTGGTTAGCATTGTCACCCTGGATAAGCTCAGGATCGACGATCCAGTGGGTGCCATTTCGGTCCATGGCACCGTGGGCATTTTCGGTATCTTCGCCGTGCTGCTGTCCGACCCCGACGCCACTTTCCTGGGCCAGCTTGTCGGTATGCTGACGATCATGGGCTGGGTATTCGGCGCCAGCTTCCTCGCCTGGCTGGCGCTCAGGGCGGCCATGGGCATCCGCGTATCGGACGAGGAAGAAGACGAAGGCGTCGACTTCGCCGAATGCGGCATGGAAGCCTATCCGGAATTCGTCACCCAGTAGACGCTCTCACCAGTTCTCTCCTGAAGGCGGCGCTCCCGGCAACGGGACGCCGCTTTTTTTATGTCATGTCGCCGTAGCGATGCTGCACGATGGCCAGCACCGCCAGCGGCGCGGTTTCGGTTCGCAGGACGCGCGGGCCAAGCCGAACGACACCATAACCGCAGCGCGCGGCCAGCTTGCGTTCGGGTTCGGCGAATCCGCCTTCCGGGCCGGTGACGATTCGCAGGCGATTGCCCGGCAGCGCTTCCGGCAGGCTTTGCGCGCCCGCCGGGTCGAACAGCAGACGTTCACGGTCCGGCTCGGGCGGCCGCGACAGAATTTCGTCGAGCGGTTTTGGTTCGCTGAAATCGGGAATGCGAAAGCCGCCGGATTGTTCCACCGCGCTGACGGACACCCGGCGCCAGTGCCCGAGCCGACTCGCCGACCGGTCCGTCGGCGGTTTCTTCTCTCCCCTGGCGCTCAGGAAAGGCGTAATGCGGCTGACACCGAGTTCGACGGATTTCTGGATGGCCCAGGTCATGCGGTCGCCCCGGGAAAGGCCAAGACACAGCTCGATATCGAGCTTCGGCATTACCGCTTCGCGCAGCCGCCGGCCGAGCCGCAGTTCGGCGTGTTTCTTGCCCAGATGCTCGATGCAGGCGACAAACTCCCCATCCTTGGCGTTGAACACGTATACGCAATGGCCTTGCCGCAGGCGCAGCACATTGCCGAGATAGTGGGCCACGTCGGCTTCGAGCCGCAGCGGCGCGTCTTCCGCCAGGGAGTCTTCGCAATGCAATCGGGTATGGCGCATGGCGGCGGCAAGATCAGCGGCGCTGGGAAAGATCCAGATTTTCCCAGATTCTGCGCACCGGCCCAGCCAGATTCAGGGAGTAGAAATGCAGGCCAGGGGCGCCGCCCGCAAGCAGGCGTTCACAAAGCTCGCTGACCACCTCATCGCCGAATTCACGCAGCCCCGCCTGGTCATCGCCGAAATCCGCCAGCCGCCGCGCCAGCCAGGCAGGAATTTCAGCGCCGCATTTTTCTGAAAACGCACTGAGCCTGGCAAAATTGGTGATGGGCATGATCCCTGGAACGATCGGCAGGTCGATGCCTGCCCCGCGGCAGGCTTCCACAAAGCGGAAATACGAGTCGGCATTGAAAAAATACTGGGTAATGGCGGAGTTCGCCCCGGCGGCGACCTTCTGCCGAAAGTACTCGATTTCCATGGCGTAGCCCGGCGATTCCGGGTGAATCTCGGGATAGCAGGCAACTTCGACATGGAAATGGCCGCCGCTCTCCCGGCGAATGAACGCCACCAGGTCCCTGGCGTAAAACACCTTGGCCATTTTCAATTGCGCCGGCCGCAGGTCGCCGCGCAGGGCCACGATGCGGCGGATGCCGGCGTCGCGATAGACCCGCAGCAACTCGCGGACCATATCGAGATCCTGGCCTGTGCTTGAAATATGCGGCGCGAGTTCCGAGCCTGCCGCGCAATAATCGAGCACGATTCCCCGGGTGCCTTCCTTGGAGGAACCGCCGGCGCCATAGGTTACCGAAAAGAAATCCGGCCCGAGCGCCGCAAGTTCGGCGTGGACGCGGTCGAGTCCTGTCCTGCCTTCAGCGGTTCTGGGCGGGAAGAATTCGACGCTGAAATTGGCTGCCGGGGCTGCCATCTGGAATGCCTGCGGGCCGGGACAGCACACTAGTAACGATAGCTTTCCGGCTTGAAGGGGCCGTTCACCGGCACGCCGATGTAGTCTGCCTGTTCCCGGGTCAACCGGGTGATGACGCCGCCGAATCCCTGCACCATCAACGCCGCCACTTCCTCATCAAGTTTCTTGGGCAACACGCTCAGGGTCACTTCCCGCTCGGGCTCGGGCCTGGCGGCGAATTTGCCCTGGTACAGGTGAATCTGCGCCAGCACCTGATTGGCGAAGGAGCCATCCATTACCCGGGACGGATGGCCCGTGGCATTGCCGAGATTGATCAGGCGGCCTTCGGACAGCAGGATCAGGTAGTCCTCGGGATGTTCCCTGCCGCGGCGGAAGATCCGGTGCACCTGGGGTTTGACGAGTTGCCATTCCCAGTGCTCGCGCATGTAGGCGGTGTCGATCTCGTTGTCGAAATGGCCGATATTGCAAACTACCGCGCCAGCCTTGAGCTTTTGCAGCATCAAGCCGTCGCAGACATTGGTATTGCCGGTTGCGGAGACGATCAGGTCGAGGCTGCCGAGCAGTTCGGCGTCCACCGCTTCCAGCCGGCCGGTGTTTTCGCCGTCGCGCCAGGGGGAAACGACCTGAAAGCCGTCCATGCAGGCCTGCATGGCGCAGATCGGGTCGGCCTCGGCGATTTTCACGATCATGCCTTCCTGGCGCAGGCTCTGGGCCGAACCCTTGCCCACGTCGCCATAGCCGATCACCAGCGCATTGCGGCCGGCGAGCAGCATGTCGGTGCCGCGCTTGACGCCGTCGTTGAGGCTGTGGCGGCAGCCGTACTTGTTGTCGTTCTTGGACTTGGTCACCGAATCGTTGACATTGATCGCGGGCACTTTCAACTGGCCCGCTTCGAGCATTTCCTGCAGGCGGTGAACTCCGGTGGTGGTTTCCTCGGTGATGCCGTGAACGCCGTCAAGCACGGCGGGATACTTCTCGTGCAACATGGCGGTGAGGTCGCCGCCGTCATCGAGCACCATGTTGGCGTCCCAAGGCCGGCCGTCCTTGAGAATCGTCTGCTCGATGCACCATTCGCCTTCGGCTTCGCTCTGGCCTTTCCAGGCGTAAACCGCAACGCCTTCCGCGGCGATGCAGGCGGCGGCGTGGTCCTGGGTGGAAAAGATATTGCACGAGGACCAGCGCACCTCCGCGCCGAGCTCCACCAGGGTTTCGATCAGCACGGCGGTTTGCACCGTCATGTGCAGGCAGCCGAGGATTTTCGCCCCCTGCAGCGGCTTGCTTCCCGCATAGCGGCTTCGCAGGGCCATCAGCGCGGGCATTTCATTTTCGGCGAGGCTGATTTCCCGGCGGCCGTAATCGGCCAGGGAAACATCGGCGACCTTGAAGTCCGGCAGCGGACAATCCCGCCGCTTGATCATGGGGTGATTCATTGGCTCAACTCCCGCCGCTGCTGCGGCTCAAGCCCCCGCCCCCGATTCATTGACTGCCTGCCCGGACTTTGGGCCCGGCCTCATAATGCAGCATTTCAGCCAGATCGGTTCGCTCCCAGTGGAAGTCGGATTCTTCGCGTCCGAAATGTCCGTAGCTCGCGGTCTGGCGGTAAATGGGCCGCAGCAGGTCGAGTTGCTCGATGAGCCCCCTGGGGCGCAACTCGAAATGCGCGCGAATCAGTTCGATGATGCGCTGCCGCGAAATCCGGCTGGTGCCGAAAGTCTCGACGCTGACCGAAGTCGGCTCGGCCACGCCGATGGCGTAGGAAAGCTGCACTTCGCAGCGCTCGGCAATGCCCGCCGCAACCAGATTCTTGGCCACATAGCGGGCGGCGTAGGCCGCCGAGCGGTCCACCTTGGAAGGGTCCTTGCCGGAAAAGGCGCCGCCGCCATGGCGGGCGACGCCGCCATAGGTGTCGACGATGATCTTGCGTCCGGTCAGGCCGCAATCGCCGTGTGGGCCGCCGATAACAAAACGACCGGTGGGGTTGATCAGGTAGTTGGTGCGCTGGTCGAGCCATTGCGGCGGCAAGACGGGCTTGATGATTTCCTCAATCACCGCCTCGCGCACCCGGGCCAGGGAAACATCTTCGGTGTGCTGGGTGGAAAGCACCACGGTTTCGATGCCTTCCGGGCGTCCGTCGCGATAACGGAAGCTGAGCTGGCTTTTGGCGTCGGGGCCAAGCCAGGGCAGCTTCCCGCTCTTGCGCACCCGGGCCTGCTGCCGCACGAGCCGGTGGGAATAGGTGATGGGCGCCGGCATCAGCACATCGGTTTCGCTGGTGGCGTAGCCGAACATCAGGCCCTGGTCGCCCGCGCCCTGTTCCTTCAGTTCGGTGGGATCGACCCCCATGGCGATATCGGGAGACTGCTGCCCCAGGGCGTTGAGCACGGCGCAGGCCTCGCTGTCGAAACCCAGTTCGGCGCTGGTGTAGCCGATATCGCGCACCACTTCCCGCACCACGGAATCCACATCGATGGTGGCGCCGCTGCTGATCTCGCCGGCAAGCAGCACCATGCCGGTCTTGACCAGGGTTTCGCAGGCGACCCGGGAATTCGGATCCCGCTCGAGCAGGGCGTCGAGCACCGCATCGGAAATCTGGTCGGCCATCTTGTCCGGATGGCCTTCGGCCACCGATTCGGACGTGAACAGGCTCGTGTCGGGCATGGGTTGTCTTCCGGCCTATCGGGAGCGGGCGTCGCGCTTCTTGCTGAACATCCGCATCTGGATCTGGAATCCGTTGCGCAGCCCGAGAAAGGAGCCCTGGTGGTCTTCAAGGCCCGCCTGACCGGCCCAGTCGTGCAGATCGTCGGTGTCGAATCCGAGCCAGAGGTCGCCGCAGGATTCCCGCACCCAGTCCTGGTCGTGACGGGTCAGATCGCAGATCAGCAGCGTGCCCGAGGGCGCCAGCAGGCGGGCGCAGTCCTTTATGGTCATGGCCGGCGACGGAATATGATGCAGCACCATGTCGAAGATGATGAGATCGAATTGCCGGTCGGTCACCGAGCGGGATTCGCCCAGCAGGAATTCAATTCCCTTGTGACCTGCGGCGGCAACGGTGGCGCGGGCTTTTTCCAGCATGTCCGGCGAGTTGTCCAGGGCGGTGAGGCGCTGGAACCGCTCGGCAAGCTCGGCAAGCAACTGCCCTTCCCCGGGGCCGACTTCAAGCACCCGGGCCTGCTTCTCCAGCCCGAGGCCGGCAATCACGTCGTGCAGGTTCGCGCAATACTGGTCATGGGCAACAATCAAACCCTGCTTTTCGCGGAACTTGTCGGCATTGCGGCGGAAAAACTGCAGCGAGGAGAGGCCGCGCTCCTGCTGGATCTGACGAATCTTGCGATTTTGCGAGGTCGAAATCGGCAGGGTATCGATGGCTTCCAGGATATGGCGGCGGCTCTCGGCAAAATCCGCGTGATCGTGCACCAGTGTGCGGCGGTAGAAGATCGAAGTGCCTTCGCGCCGGGTGGAAAGCAGACCGGCCTGCAGCAGGATCTTGAGATGGTGGCTCAGCGCCGATTGGCGAATATCCAGTATGCGACACAATTCGAGGACACTGAAGGACTCGCTTTTCAGCAGCCGCAGGATTTGCAGCCGCAGACTGTCCGCCAGGGCCTTGTGCAGGGCGGTGAGGGTAAGCAGGGGCTCGGCCACCGGCCGGGGGCTGCTTTCGTACAGTATGGAAGCGGGATTGGTGCTCATTGCGATTGCAGGCAGGCGAAACGGGAGCGAACAATAGCAACATTGGACCCCGACTGCAATCATTTATCAAAATATTTTGATAAATATTTCGATGCCTCCTGAATTCATGAGGTCCGCGGGTACACAGGGGCCATTCGGGAGAAAACAGGAACCCGACGGCGGCGCGGGATTCCGGGAGCAAAACGCGGGCCGCCGCGATAATGAAGGCAATACGGTGTGTGCCGGGCTCGGGCGTACCGGGCTCGCTGGCATCTGCCTTGCATCTGCGGGACAATAGCCACCCCGGGAGACTGCACCGCAGATCCCCGCAAATCAAGCCCGACCAGGAGTTAGTTGATGGCCGCTACGGCCTTGCCGCGCAGGCAGCTCGCCAATGCCATTCGCGCCTTGAGCATGGACGCCGTGCAAAAGGCAAAGTCCGGCCATCCCGGCGCTCCCATGGGCATGGCCGACATTGCCGAAGTCCTCTGGAACGACTGGCTAAAGCACAATCCGGGACATCCGCAGTGGTTCGACCGGGACCGTTTCGTGCTGTCCAACGGCCATGGCTCGATGCTGATCTATTCACTGCTGCACCTGACCGGCTACCACCTGTCCATGGACGAGCTGCGCCGGTTCCGCCAGCTTCACTCCATGACCCCGGGCCATCCCGAATTCGGCTACACCCCCGGCGTCGAAACCACCACCGGGCCGCTCGGCCAGGGGCTCGCGAATGCCGTCGGCATGGCCATTGCGGAAAAGACCCTTGCCGCCCAGTTCAACCGGCCCGGGCACGAGATCGTCGATCATTACACCTGGGTATTCGCCGGCGACGGCTGTCTCATGGAGGGCGTCAGCCACGAAGCCTGCTCGCTGGCGGGAACCCTCGGCCTCGGCAAGCTGATCGTGTTCTACGACGCCAACGGCATTTCCATTGACGGCGAAGTCGAAGCCTGGTTCTCGGAAGACGCCATGGCCAGATTCTCTGCCTACGGCTGGCATGTGCAGGATATCGACGGCCACGACCCGGAGGCGATCAACCAGGCGATTGCGGCGGCCAGGGACGAGACCGGTCGACCGAGCATGATCCAGTGCCGCACGATTATCGGCTTTGGCTCGCCCAACAAGCAGGGCACCGCAGCCACCCATGGCGCCCCGCTAGGCGAAGACGAAGTCCGGGCGGTGCGGGAAGGACTTGGCTGGCCCCATGCGCCCTTCGTGGTGCCGGAAGAGATCGCCGCCGCCTGGAATGCCACCGAAACCGGCTTCATGGCGGAAACCGCGTGGAAGGAGAAGCTGGTCGAATACGAAGAGGAGTATCCCGAGCTGGCCCTGGAATTCGTGCGCCGCATGAAAGGCGAGTTGCCGGGCGATTTTGCCGGACGCGCCGGGGAATTCATCCGCCAGCGGCAGCAGGATGGCGCCCATATCGCCAGCCGCAAGGCTTCCCAGGATTGCATCGAGGTCTTTGGCGCCCTCCTGCCCGAACTCATCGGCGGCTCGGCGGACCTGACCGGCTCCAACCTGACGCTGTGGTCCGGCAGCCGCTCCCTTGCCGACGCCGACGACGGCAACTACATCTATTTCGGCGTACGGGAATTCGGCATGACCGCCATCGCCACGGGGATTGCCCTCCATGGCGGCTTCATTCCCTATTGCGCGACTTTCCTCATGTTCATGGAATACGCCCGCAACGCCGTGCGCATGGCCGCGCTGATGAAGCAGCGCAGCATCCTGGTCTATACCCACGATTCCATCGGCCAGGGTGAAGACGGCCCCACCCACCAGCCCATCGAGCAACTCGCCAATCTGCGCACCACGCCGAACCTGTCGGTTTGGCGCCCGTGCGACAGCGTCGAGGCCGCCGCCGCCTGGCAGGCCGCCATCGAGCGGCGGGACGGCCCCACCGCGCTGGTGTTCACCCGCCAGACCATCCCCCACCAGGAGCGCACGGACGAACAGGTGGAGTCGATTTCCCGGGGCGGCTATGTGTTGATCGACTGCGAAGGCGAAGCCGAAGTGTTGGTGATCGCCACGGGTTCCGAGGTTGCGGTGAGCGCCGAAGCCGTGCGCGAGCTGCAAGCCGAAGGTATTGCCGCCCGCCTGATTTCCCTGCCCAGCGTCGATGTGTTCGAACAGCAGGATGCGGCGTGGCGCGAATCGGTGCTGCCCGCGCACCTGCGCAAGCGCGTTGCGGTGGAAGCCGGGACGGTGGACTATTGGCGCAAGTTCGTCGGCCTCGACGGCTGTGTGGTCGGCATGACGACCTTCGGCGAATCCGCCCCCGGTGCCGTGCTCATGGAGCATTTCGGTTTCACCGCGGAGCGTGTCGCCGCCGCGGCGCGGTCACTCCTGAACTGACATCCGCTTCGCCCGCAATGACACTCAGAGTCGCCATCAACGGATACGGCCGCATCGGTCGCTGCGTGCTGCGCGCCGCCTGCGAGGCGGGACGGCGCAACGGCCTGCGCATTGTCGCCATCAACGATGTCGCCGAACCCGCCACCATGGCCCATCTGACCCGCTACGACAGCACCCACGGCCGCTTTCCCGGCGACGTGGAGCTCGTTGAAGGCAAGCTCGTGGTGGATGGCGAAACGATCAGCCTGCTTTCGGAACCGGACGTGGCGGCCCTGCGCTGGCCCGATGTGGACCTGGTCATGGAATGCAGCGGCGCCTTCCACGATGTGGCCACCGCCCGGCTGCATCTTGCCGCCGGCGCCGGGCGGGTGCTGTTTTCCCAGCCGGCCCGGAGCGATGTGGATTTCACCATCGTCTATGGCGTCAACCACGAGCGGATTCCGCCCGGTTCCCGGATCTTGTCCAATGCCTCCTGCACCACCAATTGCATCGTGCCGGTGCTCAAGGTGCTCGACGAGGCGTTTGGCATCGAGGCGGGCGCCATCACCACGATTCACTCGGCGATGAACGATCAGCCGGTCATCGACAGCTTCCACCATTTCGACCTGCGCAAGACCCGCAGCGCCATGCAGTCGATCATTCCCGTGGAGACCGGGCTGGCCAGGGGCATCGTCCGCATCCTGCCGCAGTTGGCCGGCAAGCTCCAGGCCCAGGCCATCCGCGTGCCCACGGTCAATGTTTCCGCGATGGACCTGAGCCTGCGCTTTGCCCGCGCCGCCGCGGCGGCGGCGGTGAATCAGGCGATCATCGACGGGGCCCGCCATCTGCCGGCAAAGGTTCTCGGTTATACTCGCGAACCGCTGGCTTCCTGCGACTTCAATCACGATCCGCGGTCGGCGGTGGTGGACCTGAACCAGACCGGGGAAGTCTCCGGTCTCGTCAAGCTTTTGGTCTGGTTCGACAACGAATGGGCCTACGCCAACCGCATGCTCGACGTAGCCGAATACCTGCACAAGCAAGCGCCGCTCGAATGAGAAACCGATGACTGACTCCTTTCTGCGCATGGAACAGGTGGAACTTGCCGGCAAGCGCGTGCTGATCCGGGAAGATCTCAATGTGCCGCTGACCGCCGGAGCCGTGGTCAACGACAACCGCATCCGCGCCGCCCTGCCCACGATTGAAGCCGCGCTGGCGGCCAATCCGTCGCGGATCCTGCTCATGTCCCACCTCGGCAGGCCGGTGGAAGGCGAGCCGGTCGCCGCCCAGAAAGAATTCTCCCTGGCGCCGGTGGCGGCCCGGCTGTCCGAATCGCTCGGGACCGAGGTGCCGCTGCTTGTTGATTATCTGGATGCGGACGCTATCCTGCCCGACGCCCGGGTCTGCCTGCTCGAGAACGTGCGGCTGAACCGTGGCGAGAAGGCTGCCGACCCCGGGCTTGCGGCAAGCTACGCGGCCCTGTGCGATGTTTTCGTCATGGACGCCTTCGGCACGGCCCACCGCGCCCAGGCCAGCACCAGCGGCGTGGCGCAAATCGCCGAAACCGCCTGCGCCGGACCATTGCTCAGCCGGGAACTCGACGCCATCGCCCAGGCCATGAGCGAGCCCGCAAGGCCCTTGCTCGCCGTCGTCGGCGGCGCCAAGGTTTCCGGCAAACTGGAACTGCTGCGCAATTTGTCCGGCCTGGCTGATTGTCTGCTGGTGGGCGGCGGCATCGCCAATACCTTCCTGCTTGCCGCGGGTCATCCCGTGGGGCGCTCGCTATGCGAAACCGGACTTGTGGGAGTCGCCAGGGAACTCATGGACAAGGTCGATATTCCCCTGCCTGTTGACGTTTGCGTGGCCGGGGAATTCAGCGCCGATGCGACGGCCGCGGTGAAAGCCGTCCATGAAGTGGGCGCGGACGACCTGATTCTCGATATCGGACCGGAAAGCGCCCGCCGCAATGCCGGGTTGATCGCCGCCATGGGAACCATCCTCTGGAACGGCCCCATGGGCGTGTTCGAGTTCCCCGCCTTTGCCGCCGGAACCGAAAGCCTCGCCAAGGCCATTGCCCGAAGCCCCGCGTACAGCCTTGCCGGCGGCGGCGAAACCGTCACCGCCATCGAGCGGTTCGATGTGGCGGGCGGGGTATCCTTCATGTCCACCGGCGGCGGCGCCTTTCTTGAAGCCGTGCAAGGCGCCACGCTGCCAGCCATTGCCGCTCTCGCCGGGAGGGCGAAAATCCGTTAATTTCCGTCAAACAGCATTCCTTGGGAGGAACCATGGCCCTGATCACACTGCGACAACTGCTCGACCACGCCGCCGAGAACGACTACGGCGTGCCCGCCTTCAACGTCAACAATCTGGAGCAGGTGCGGGCCATCATGCAGGGCGCCGACGCCGCCGGCAGTCCTGTGATCCTGCAGGCCTCCGCCGGGGCGCGCAAGTATGCCGGACCCAATCTGCTGCGGCATCTGATCCAGGGCGCCGTGGAGGAGTTCCCCCATATCCCCATCGTCATGCACCAGGACCACGGCGTCTCGCCGGCGGTTTGCCAGCGTTCGATCCAGCTTGGCTTCACTTCGGTCATGATGGACGGCTCGCTCGGCGAGGACGGCAAGACTCCCATGGATTTCGAGTACAACGTCCGCGTCACCCGCCAGGCGGTGGAAATGGCCCATGCCTGCGGAGTATCGGTGGAAGGCGAGATCGGCTGCCTCGGTTCGCTGGAAACGGGAATGGCGGGAGAAGAGGACGGCATCGGCGCAGAGGGCAAGCTCACCATGGAGCAATTGCTCACCGATCCCCAGGAAGCCGAGGACTTTGTCGAGGCCACCGGCGTCGATGCGCTTGCCATCGCCGTGGGCACCAGCCACGGGGCCTACAAGTTTAGCCGCCCGCCCACCGGCGACATTCTCGCCATTGACCGGATCAAGGAAATCCACGCCAAGATCCCCGCAACGCATCTGGTGATGCACGGCTCATCCTCGGTACCCCAGGAATGGCTCCAGGTGATCAACGAGTTCGGCGGCGAAATCCCGGAAACCTACGGCGTGCCGGTGGAAGAAATCCAGGAAGGCATCCGCCATGGCGTGCGCAAGGTCAATATCGATACCGACCTGCGGCTTGCCTCAACCGGCGCCATCCGCCGCTTTCTCGCCCGGAACCGGTCGGAATTCGATCCGCGCAAGTTCCTCGCGCCGGCAACCAACGCCATGCGCGACATCGTCAAGGCCCGGCTCGAATCATTCGGCTGCGCCGGCATGATCGACCGCATCGGCAAGATCCACAATCTCGAGGAAATGTCGGTCCGCTACGCCACCGCAAGCGGCTCGGCAAAATGTAAAGCAAAATGGCATCAATAAGAGTATCATTGCGCTCCCGTCACAAAACCCGGGTTTTTCTTCGAAAAATTCGGTGTTTGTAACAATTCGTTGCCATAATTGTCTGCCCCGGGACTCGCAGATTCAGTATAAAATCGCGGGAGCAACAGCGAAGGCTGTCAGGGGAAGGTGCTCCGGCGCGAATTTCGCGGGAGACGAACCGAGTCGCAATGGCGATTCACCAATTTTTGGACTCAAGAGAGAGATATGTCAGAGCTAGTCGAAGGTACAGTAAAGTGGTTCAATGATGAGAAGGGATTCGGCTTCATTGAACGCCAGGAAGGAAAGGATGTCTTCGTACATTTCAGCGCCATCAATGGCACTGGTCGCCGTACCCTGCACGAGGGCCAGCGGGTCAGCATGCAGGTGAGCCAGGGTCAGAAAGGTCCCCAGGCGGAAAACGTAACTCCACTGTAAATCGCTTCAGGCCCGCATCCGCCGGTGCAAGCTGGTGGGCGCGGATTGCCCTGTTGCCACTTTCAGATGGAGGGGAGCAGCGTGCGAACGCCGCTGTTCCCCGCGAGCAGTAGCCGATCCGCGGGTCGGCGCACGAACAGCCCGTTGCACACCACGCCGGCGATCTGGTCGAGTTGCGACTCCATTTCCCGTGGATCGCGCAAATCCAGATTGTGCACGTCGAGAATCTGGTTGCCGTTGTCGGTGGTGACGCCGTCGCGGTACACCGGCATGCCTCCCAGCGCCGCGATTTTGCGCGCCACGTGGCTGCGCGCCATGGGAATCACCTCCACCGGCAGCGGAAACCCGCCCAGCAACGCCACGAGTTTCGATTCGTCGGCGATGCAGACGAATTCGCGCGCCGCGGCGGCGATGATCTTTTCCCGGGTCAGCGCGGCGCCGCCGCCCTTGATCAGTTGCAGGTGGTGATTGGCCTCGTCGGCGCCGTCCACATAAAAATCCACATTGCCCGCGGTATTGAGGTCCAGGACTTCGATGCCAAGCGCCTTCAGCCTGCGGGCGGACTCCTCCGAGCTGGAAACCGTCCCTTCGATCCGCTCGCGCAGGTCGCGCCGCTCGCCGAGGCCGGCAATGAAATGATTGACGGTGGAGCCCGTGCCTATGCCGAGTATCGAGCCGCGCTCGAGTTTCGGTTCCACATAGCGCAGCGCGGCCACCGCCGCCTGTTGCTTGAGTTCATCCGGCGTCATTTGCTCAATCTCCCGATGCTGCGGCCCATTCTCAGACTATCGCCCGGCGCCAGCCCAGCCTCGAATTCCACCGCCCCGGGAGGAAACAGCAGGATCACCGTCGAGCCGAGTTGAAATCTGCCCATTTCCTCTCCCGCGACAAAGCGCAGGTCCTGGTCCAGAAACGATTGTTCCGCTTTGCATGGCGAGCCCGCCTTATCCCAGACCGTGCGGATGCCGGCAACGATCATGGCGCCCACCATGACGACCACGAAGCGGCCGCAGTCGCCATCGAATACGCTCACCAGCCTTTCATTGCGGCAGAACAGACCGGGAATCAATGCCGTGCTCGCATCGTCGACCGAGAACAGTTTGCCGGGAAGGTAACGGCTTTGCAGCAATCGGCCGGCCAGGGGCAGGTGTATCCGATGATAGTCCCTGGGCGAGAGATAAATCGTCATGAAGCTGCCGCCGACCAGTTCCCGGGCCAGCGCTTTATCCCCCCCGAGCAGGCGCGTGGTGTCGAATTCGATCCCCTTGGCCTGCACCAGCATCTCGCCGATGGTCCCGGATTGGCTGAGGGCGCCGTCCGCCGGGCAGAGCACCGCGCCCTCGCGCCGCTCAAGCGGCCGGGCGTCTTCCTTGAGCCGGCGGGTAAAAAACTCGTTGAAGCAGCGGTAACTCGCCGGGTCCGGGTCGCGCGCCTCGCTCATGTCCACCCGGTAACGGCGGATGAAGAGCCGGATGAGCAAACCCGCCAGGGCTTCATTGCGGGCCAGGGCGCCGGCGATACGGGTCAGCAGCCGCTGGGGCAGGAGGTATTGCAGGGCAACAAACAGGCGCTGCATGACGGCGTCAGTTTTCCACCGGCGTATCGTCGGCGTTGCCCCATTCCGACCAGGAGCCATCGTAGGCGCGGATATCGAGCCCGAGCGCCTTGCCCGCCACATAGGCCAGACCCGAGCGGTGATGGGTCTGGCAGTGGGTGATGACTTTCCTGCCCGCCCCGATGCCGAGTTGCTCCAGGCGCCGGCGCAATTCGGGCAAGGGTTTCAGGCGGAAATCATTGTGCCGGTCCATCAGTTCGAGCCAGTCGAGATTGACCGCGCCGGGGATGTGCCCGTTGCGGCGGGCGGTGGCGCGAAGGCCGAGATACTCTTCCGCCGAACGGGCGTCCCAGACGATGCTGTCCGGGTCGTCGAGCTGGTCGAGCAACTGCTGCTTGTCGGCGATGGGAGCGCGGTCGATTTGCGCCTGGTAGGGCTTGGCCGTTTCCGGGTTTTGTCCGGATTCCAGCGGCAGCCCCGCCGCGGCCCAGGCCAGCACGCCGCCATTGAGCAGGCTGTAACGGCGGTGGCCCAGCACATCCAGCGTCCAGATCAGACGTCCGGCCCAGCCGCCGCCCTCGTCGTCGATGGCAATGACATGGCGGTCCGCATCGAGGCCAAGCCGGGAAAACAGCGCGCTCAGGCGCTCCGTCTCCGGCAGCTTGCCCGTGGCGGGGGCAATCCCGGAAACGAGTTCGCCGGGCTGCGCCAGCAGCGAACCGGGCACATGATGCGCCAGATACGCCCGCGGCTGGCAGACTGTCACCAGCAACAGCGACTCGTCCGGCAGCGACGGCGCCAGATCCGCGGGTTCCAGGAGCAGGGGCAGACTTTCTTCAGTCATGTAAGAAGCCTTGTCCGGCAGGCGCCGCGGCAAACCAGCTCATTGCAGGCTGTCCACAATCCGGTCGAAGCTGCGCAGCCGCTCGGGGCTGACGGCGCCGGCTTCGGCGGCGGCAAGCACCGCGCAACCCGGTTCCACCCGGTGCGAACAATCGCGGAATTTACATTGTTCGGCCAGGGTCCTCAATTCGACAAAGCCGTCGACCACTTCGTCCGCCCGCAAATGCCCAAGGCTGAACTCGCGCACGCCGGGAGAATCGATCAGGTCAAATCCCGGCAGATGAAACAGCCGGGCGGCGGTGGTGGTATGGGCGCCGCCGCGCTGGTAGGCGTCGAGGGCGCCGGTCTCCGCCAGTTTTTCCTTGCCAAGCCGGTTCAGCAGCGAAGACTTGCCGACTCCCGACTGGCCCACCACCACGGCGGTCAGTCCCCTGAGCCTTTCCGCCAGGGCCTCCACCCCCGCGCCGGTCAAGGCCGAGACTTCCAGCCACTCGAGCTCCAATTCGCGGTAGATCTCTTTCATGCGAGACAGCAAGGGCGGATTCGCCGGCGGCAGGTCGGTCTTGTTCAATATCAGCAAACATTCGAGCCCGAGATTCTCGATGGCCACCAGATAACGGTCGATGACGCTCATCTCGGTTTCCGGCGCCGTGGCGAACATGGTCAGCACGATATCGATATTGGCGGCAATGGGGCGGAAGCGACCGCCGCCATCGGCCCGGCCAAAGGCATTGCGGCGGGGCACAAGGCCGGTGACCACGCCCGCGCCGCCCGCATCGGGCTGCCACTGGACCCGGTCTCCGGTCACCAGCAACGGCAGATTGGCCCTGGCGTGACAGAGCGCCACCTCGCCGGATTCACCTTCCACCGCAAGCTGCTTGCCGAGATGGCTGACGATGATTCCCGGTAGCCCCTCGCCGGAAGCGGCTTCCCTGCGCCCGGCAATGCGGCGTTGCTGTTGCCTGCTGAGTCTGCGCCCCGACGGCATGATTCAGCCGCGACTGCCGGAGATGTTTGCGAGTATCATGTGTGGATTATTGCACAGCCATCAGCCAATTCCCGTAATCACGCGAATATCCGTTTGAATAGAATCATGAGCCGTTCTTGGTCAATCGGTATGTTGGATCGAAGTGACAGTGATATGCTTCCTGCCGCCCCCGTACGCTCCGGTCGCAACGGACTGCAAGCGGCTGCCGATGCGCAGCATTGGACGAACTTGGAAGTTAAGGCCAACAGTGGCTGAAGTTTGCGTGCGGAATGATCTGACTCCTGGCGGCGGACTAAAAAGATGAAACAGGAAAAGATCACTCTTACCCAGCTTGAGTCCTTCCTCCTTAAGGCCGCCGACATACTGCGTGGCAAGATGGACGCCTCGGAATTCAAGGAGTTCATCTTCGGTATGTTGTTCCTGAAGCGGCTTTCCGACGAATTCGACCGCAAGCGCGAGCAACTCCGAAATAAGACGTTCGCGCACCTCAAGGACAAGCCTGACCTCGTCGACGAGTTGCTCGAAGACAAGACATCCTACGGTGAGACCTTCTTTGTTCCGAGAAGAGCCCGTTGGCACGAGACTTGGCAAGACGAG
>JAJDSZ010000039.1 GCA_022827425.1 Pseudomonadales bacterium
GCAAATCACTTCCAATCCCGGATCGGATACCTCGCCCGCCTGGAGCCCCGACGGCCAGACGATCGCCCATGTCAGCGTCACACAGCCCGAGATCATCTGGTACGCCACCAATCATCTGGCGATCTCGCCGGCCACGGGCGGGCCGGCCCGCGTGTTGACCGGGCGGATCGACCGGAACGTGAATTCGCCGCGATTCTCGCCCGATGGCGGCGAGGTGCTGTTTGGTCTGGAAGACAGCGGCGAACGTCATCTGGCAAGCATCGACACCTCCGGCGAGAACTTCCGGCGCCTCATCGAAGGTCCGCTGAGCCTGCGCGGCTGGTCCCAAAGCGATGACGGACAGATCGCCAGCCTGGTAAGCGAGCCCCACTTGCCCGCCGAAGTGTTTTACGGCGCCGGAGACGAGCGGCGGCAATTGACGTTCACCAACCGGCCCTGGCTCGACGAGTTGCAATTGGCCGAAGTCGAGAACGCGCAATTCCCCAGCGCCGACGGCGCCGAAGTCGAAGGATTCATTTTCAAACCGCCGGGTTTCGACGCGAGCTTTCAATATCCGACCTTGTTGCGCATTCACGGCGGCCCAGTCGCGCAATACGATTTCGCTTTCAATTTCGAAGCGCAATTGTTCGCCGCCAACGGCTATGTCGTAGTCATGACCAATCCGCGGGGATCCTCGGGTTACGGACAGGATTTTTCCCACGCAATCTGGGCCGACTGGGGCGTGCGCGATTTCGAGGATGTCATGGCCGGTGTGGACTACGCCATCGAGCAAGGCTATGCCGACCCGGACCGGCTCGGCGTCGGCGGCTGGTCCTACGGCGGGATTCTCACCAACTACGTCATCACCAGGTCGGACCGTTTCAAGGGTGCGATCACCGGCGCGAGCATGGCGCTGTACCGGGCGAACTACGGCCACGATCATTATCAACTGGAATGGGAAGGGGAAATGGGATTGCCCTGGGAAAACGCCGAGGCCTGGGAGCGCATGTCGCCGTTCAACTTTGTCGCCAATGTCGTCACGCCCACGTTGATCATGGGCGGCGACCACGACTGGAACGTGCCGATCCAGAATTCCGAGCAGCTCTATCAGGCGCTGCGGCGGCTGGGCGTCGAGACGCAGCTTGTGGTCTACCCCAACGAGCACCACGGCATCCGCAAACCGGCGTTCCAGCTCGACCGGCTTGAGCGGTACCTGGCCTGGTACGGCAAGTACGTGAAGGGCCAAGCTGACGATTAGTGGCCGCGAGCCGCTCTCAAGCTCGATTCATTGAAAAAACGCCATTTCTGACTAAAAAATCGATTTCTATCCTTGGTTTATGATAGTTTTCGATTCCGGTAAACGATTTTCGACGCGTAGAAATACTTCGTCGTACTTGTTTTCGATATCTCTTACTTCTTCTTCGGTAAGTGCTGAAAATTCCCCTCTGCGAGCGCGTTTCGATAACTTGCCGTTGTTTTGGCGCAGAAACCTGATCAGCAAATCCACAAGCCTGTTTGGCATATCTATGTAGTTGCTTATGTGCTCATTGAACCGGTCGTATCTTTCCAGGTAGTCAACCTCACCAGGCAAGGTCTTGTTGACCGTTTCTTCAACACACTCGAACAGGAATTCCGCCTGTTTCGTGCAGTCGAAGTAACGGAACAAGTCTATTGTTTCGTTCAAGACTTCCACATTGCCCCGGTCCGTCGACCGCCATTCGACAAACTCAAGCCTTGGCTTGGAGTAATGTTCCAACACCAGTCTATACTCGTCTATTCGATCAAGAATCATGGCCGAAACCGGAAACGTCAATCCTTTGGGGACGAAATCCTGCTCGCACAGCACATGATGAATCAGGTAGCGGTGGATTCGACCGTTCCCGTCTTCGAACGGATGAATAAAGACGAAGCCGAACGCAATGAGTGCGGCCATGAGCACGATGTTGTATTCGCCGCTTTCCAGCAGTTCGCTTGTTTCGAGCAAACCGGCAAGAAGGCTTTCCAGATCTTGCGGTTTCGCGGAAATGTGAACCGGTATCGGCATGCCGGACCTCCGATCATGGCTTCCGATGAATCCACCGGTGGTGCGGAGTCCGGGCATTATGAAACGCATGTCGGCGATTACGATTGATTGAAGTCGTTCGAGTTCTTCAACGCTCAATTTGCGTTTTCCCGCCTCACCTAAAATTTTGCCCCATCGTTCAATGCGATTTCGGGGCGGGGATTCTCCTTCGATGGCATAGGATGCTTTCGAGTCTTCCAGCAAAAGAAAAGCTGCCGCCCGGCTTATCAGATCGGCATGAGTTTTCCCGATGTGATCCCGCGCCACTTCTGAAAGCTTCATGTCAATCAATCGATCAAGTTTGTCAGTGCGCCTGATCATCGGGCAGAACGCCCGCCCACCTGGCAAATTGTTTCTTACTCTATGCCGCCTTGAATCGCGTGGCTTCGCCGCGTATTGCAATTTTTCGTTAACCACGGGTACGAAATTTCCCTGGCTGGCATCGCCAAGCCCCAGCTTTTGATCGGTAAGCCATTCGTACAGGAACCAGATGCGCCGACTGTAGGCACCGGTCGGTTCCGATTCGACAATATCGACGATCTCACGGGGGTCGATTTGATCGAACAACGCCTTGAGAACGTTCAGGTCCACGCCTTCATACTTTAGAGCAAAGGTCAGTTGGCCCTTTAGCGAGTCTTCGGGCTTGTGGCGTGGCGTGAAGATACGCCAGCGGCCCTCGTCGATCCTTTTGTGCTTGAGCCCAATGGCGCAAAGATGGTCCGGTGCTGGCACGGCTAGTGCGTGCTTTTCAATCAGGGCGCCATACCCGGTAAGCGCATATCCGCTTTCCAAAGGGGGGAATTGCCGAAAAACGGTTGCGTTTTTCGAAAATTGATTATCAGAAACCATTTCCATGAATTCCTGTGTCCAGTTGGTTATGCTGGGCAAAACGTGAAAAATGATTATAAATCATGAAAAATGATCACATGCAATAAAAAACGCGAAAAACATGTATGGAAGATAAATTCCCCGCCGCCGAGCGTTGTTACGAGCCGCAAACATTGGCATGATTGTGCTCCCGCTTCCCGGCCCGCGCAGGTTTGCCGGGCTCAAACGCTCAAACAAAAAGGAATGTGCAATGCGGCAGTTGACGTCTTCGTTGGTTACCAGGCTCTACATGATTCTGTGCGCCCTGGCGCTCGCCGCGCCGGCGCTGTCCCAGGAGGGCAACGCCCGGGGGCCCATCGGCGAAAGCCCGTATGACATCGTCAGCGGCTGGCACAAGCCTTTTCAGGAGCCGGGCTTCGCCTTTGGCGGCAATTCCGGGGTATGGGCCGAATCGCCGGATCGCATCATCATCGCCCAGCGCGGCGAAACCATTCTGCCTTATCCGATCCCGGAGGATTTTCCCGGCTTCGCCGGCTCTCTCGGCCTCAATGTGCTGCGCGAGGTCAATCGCCGCGTCTGGCAGAACTGCCTTTACATTCTGAATGGCGACGGCGAGGTGGTCGAAGTCTGGGATCATCTCGACTATCTCTGCGAAGGCTCCGACGGCCCCGGCCCGCATCGCGTCCGCATCAGCCCTTACGATTCCGAGAGCCGCATCTGGCTGATCAACGAAACTTTCCACCAGATCTACGTGATCGCCAACGATGGCAGCGAAGTGCTCGCGACCTATGGCGAGAAGGGCGTCTCAGGCGCCGACGAAACGCATTTCGGCCGGCCCCAGGACGTCGCCTTCCTGCCCGACGGCCGCATCCTGGTCGCCGATGGCCTCGACAATCACCGGGTGATCATCTACGACAACGACATGAATTATCTCGGCGAGTTCGGCGGCTTCGGCACGGGGCCGGGTCAGTTCAATACCCTGCATGCATTGGCGGTCGGGCCGGATGGCCTGATCTTCGCGCTCGACCGCTCGGGCGGCCGCGTGAACGTCTACCAGACGACCGACGATCCGGCGGAAGTCGAATTTCTGCGTGATTTTCCGGGACTGACGCTGCCGCTCGACATCATCGTCAACGAAGACGACATCTGGATCACGGACCTGGGCCCGCTGCGCTTCATCAACTTCGATTTCGAAGGCAACTACAAGTACACTTGGCTGGTCCCGCCAGACCTGCCCGACGGTTATCTCGAAGTGCATACCTTCACTGTGGACCCGGACGGCAACCTGATCGGCGGCGACAACCAGTACGGCCGCTCGCAAAAGTTCGTACCCAAGCCCGACGCCGACCCCGAACTGCTGATCGAACCTCCCTGGGTAGCGCGATAGGGGCTTCGATCCGTCGTCGCCGGGTGGCAGAGGGTTCAGCGGACGCCGTAAATACGGTCCAGCCGCCAAGCACAGCTTGGCGTCGTTTCGGCTGCGCATGAAGCTGCGCTTCATAAACGCTTGCTTACACCCCTGTAGGCTTCGGGCTCGGCATCCATGCCTCGCACGCCCGCTGAACCCTCTGCCACCCAACGGCGACTAACGCCCGTGGCTCAATCAGGGCCTGGCGCGGATGTATTTTTGCAGTTTGCGGGGCGAGGGTTCTCCGCCGTACATGTTTCCGGCGGCGTCCACCACGACGAATTCGGCGCCGTTGCCGGCAGTGGAGTTGGGGTTGCCGGGCTGGTATAGCACGAATTCATCCACCCAGCCCAATTCCGCGTCGCCGACGCGAATGCCCATTTCCCAGCCTGGATTCTGTTCGATATCCGATTCGGAATCGGCCACGTAGATGCGGTCGTTGTCATCGAAGAAAATGCCGCTTGGCCGCCCGAACTGGTTCCACTGGCTGATGAAACTGCCTTCCTGATCAAAGAGCTGTATGCGGTTGTTGGAGCGGTCGCCGACGAAAATCCGTCCGCGCCGATCCACGGCGATGGTATGCAATGTGCGGAACTCGCCCGGACCGTAGCCGGTCTGGCCCCATTCCATGATGAAATTTCCTTCGCTGTCGTATTTGGCGACGCGATTGTTGCCAGCCTCCCAGTGCCCGTCGGCGATGAAAATGTCACCATTGTCGGTAACCACCACATCCGACGGCGAGGTGAAATGGTTCGGTCCGTCGCCCCGCACGCCCGGTGTGCCCAGTACCATCAATACCTCGCCCGTGGGGCTGAACTTCACGACCTGGTGGCCGCGCATGTCGCCGGCGGGAATTCGAGTCGGGGCAACGGAGTCGGTAATCCACACATTGCCTTCCTGATCGACTTCGAGGCCATGGGGCCAGATGAACATGCCGCCGCCGAAACTCTCCACGACATTGCCTTCGGCGTCGAACTTGAGTACGGAATCGAGATCGGAATCCAGGCACTCGTTGCCGAAGCGCTCGGGGGCGGTGGCGTCACAGCGGACCACGGCCCAGATATGCGCGCCGTCCGGGTCGATGTCGAGGTCGCCCACGGCGCCCCAGGTGCGACCGTCGGGCATTGTGCCCCATTCCACATTGCGCCAGGGGTTGGGATAGGGCTGCGCCAGCAGGGATCCCGCGAATCCCGCCAGCATGAACACGGCAGTGGTTCGAACCAGTACAGTTTTTATCATGGGGGGTACTCTCTCGTCAGTGAGCCAATAAAGCGTTGAGTATGTAACACTTTGCCGCTTCGATTCAACACTGGCGCCAACCCCCGCCCAGGCTTCGGATTCCGGCGGTGCCGCCGTGTTCCAGACCACCTTCTTACACACTACCCATACCCCGCTCCGCGTACGCCGACGTAGACCGAATACAGCGACTGGCTGGCGGTCATGAAGAGGCGGTTGCGGCGGGTGCCGCCGAAGCAGACGTTGGCGCAGACTTCGGGCAGGCGGATGATGCCGATGGCAGCGCCGTCGGGGGCGATGATCTGTACGCCGGGGCGGGCGCCGGCCCAGACGTTGCCGTCTACGTCGCAGCGCATGCCGTCGGCCGAGGTGCGATTGCCCGTGGTCGGGTCGACGAGTTCGGCGAACACGCGGCCGTTGCGCAGGTTCTCGCCGTCCACGTCCCAGACGCGGATGTCACGGCCGGCGCCGGTGTTGGCGACGTAGAGCAGGCTGTAGTCCGGCGAGAAGCACAGGCCGTTGGGGGCGTCGATGTCTTCGGTTACGCGGTTGATGCGGCCCGAGGCGGGGTCCACGCGATAGACCGAAAGCGGATGCTCCTGCTCGGCCCGGTGGCCTTCGTAATTGCCGCGGATGCCGTAGGGCGGGTCGGTGAACCAGATGCTGCCGTCGGGATGCGCGGCGGCGTCGTTGGGCGAGTTCAGCGGCCGGCCTTCGTAACTGTCGGCGATGACCGTGACCGAGCCGTCGTGTTCGTACCGCACGACGCGGCGGCCGCCGTGCTCGCAGGAGATCTGCCGGCCCTGGGCGTCGAAGGTATTGCCGTTGCTGTGCCCGGACGGATTGCGGAATTCCGTCACATGGCCGTCGTCTTCGAGCCAGCGCAATTGCCGGTTATTGGGAATGTCGCTCCAGACCAGGTAGCGGCCGACGCCGCTCCAGGCCGGGCCTTCGGCCCACAAGGTGCCGGTGTAGTGACGCCGGATCGGTGTGTTGAAAAGAATGTACGGGCGAAAACGGTCGTCGAGCGCCACCAGGTCCGGGTCGGGATAGCGCAGGGGCGTCTGGCCCGACCAGTCCCGCGGCGCCGCCGGCGCCAGGTCCTGCTGGCCTCTGGCCAGAGTCGGCAACAGGGCGGCGCCTGCCAGCGCCGCGCCGAGGAAGTTTCTTCGATTCATCGTTCTGGCTCCCGTCGATTTATGGCGTTTCTGCTGTCACGAGGAGATTCTGCGCCTCCGCGCAGAATGACAGGTGGGGCCCAGTCATAACGGCAACGATTTCAGCGAGGGCTTGGTGACCTTGCCCATGGCGTTGCGGGGCAAGGCGTCCAGCCGTTTGACGTGTTTGGGAATCTTGTAGGACGACATGCGCTCGTTGCACCAGCTTTTCAGCTTCGCGTAATCGAGATCGTCGCCGTTCTTCGTCACGATAAAGGCCGTGACCGCCTCGCCCCAGACTTCGTCCTCGGCGCCGATGACCGCGACTTCGGCGATGTTCTCGTGGGTCAGCAGCACGCCTTCGATTTCGAGCGCGGACAGCTTGTAGCCGCCGGACTTGATGATGTCCACCGAGGTGCGGCCCATGATGCGGTAATAGCCGTCTTCAATCACCGCCATGTCGCCGGTGCAGAACCAGCCGTCGACGAAGCTTTTCCGCGTGGCTTCCTCATTGCCCCAGTATTCCAGGAACACGTTGTCGCCCTTGATGCGGATTTCGCCGGGATTGCCTTCGCCTTCGACGGGTTGGTGCGATTCGTCGAACAATTGCACTTCGACGCCGGGCAGCGGCTGGCCGACATAGCCCGCTCGCCGTTCCTCGTGGTAGGGATTGGAAATGCCCATGCCGATCTCGGTCATGCCATAGCGCTCGAGCAGAACCTGGCCGGTGAGTTCCCGCCATTGCTCGAACAGCTTGACGGGGCAGGCCGCCGAGCCGGATATATTCAGCCGCATGGCCTTGAAGCCGGCGCACACCGCCGCGACTTCCTGTTCGTCCTGTTTTTCCAGATGCTGAATCAACTTGACGTAGACCGTGGGCACGGCCATGAAAACGTTGTAGACGCCGGCTGCCACTTCGGCCGTGACCCTGGGAATGTCGAGCCCGGCGAACAAATGCACCCTGGCGCCGGCCCACAGCCCGCAACAGAGAATGTTGATGATGCCGTGAATGTGGTGCAGCGGCAGGAACAGGGGGATCACGTCGTCCTCGGTCCAGCACCAGGCGTCGATCAGGGTGGTGATCTGGGCGCGGATCGTCTTGTGGGTGCTTACCGTTCCCTTCGGCTTGCTCGTCGTGCCGCTGGTGAACAGCATCATGGCGCGGCGCCCCGGGTCGATCTCCGGCAATTCGCCCGCTTCGTCCGCCAGCACTTCGCCCACGGTCAGCAACTCGATGCCCAGCGTCGCGCAAAGCTCGCGCAATTCGTCCGGCGCCCCGGCCTGGGCGAACAAGCGCGTGACACCGGCGCTGCTCAGATAATGATCGAGTTCGGCGACCGCCGAGGCCACGTTCAGGGGAACGGCTATGCCGCCCGCGCGCCACACCCCATGCATGCAGGTGACGTAGTCGAGACTCGCCGGCAGGAAAAAGGCGATACGCTCTTCCGCAAGATCGTCCCGGCCGCCGAGCAGCCCGGTGGCGAAGCGGTCGATGCGCGAGTTGACCTCGCCGTAACTGTAAGACTCGGTATCGTCAACGAGCGCGATGCGCTCGTTGCCGTCGGTAAGATGATGAAAATCGTTTTGTGACATGCTGATTCCGTCTGGATTTCTCAAAACATCGCTTCAACGATGAAGAACAGGATCGACGGCCCGAGCAGGCAGCCGACGCCGGTGTAGAAAGTCGCTGTCATCGCGCCGTACGGCACGAGTTTCGGATCCGTCGCCGCCAGTCCCGCCGCGACGCCGCTCGTCGTTCCCATGAGGCCGCCGAACACCATTGCCGACTGCGGATTGTTCAAACCGATGTAACGCGCCACGAGCGGCGTGCCGATCATGACCAGGATCGACTTCACCAGTCCCGCCGCCACGCTCAAGGTAATCATCGCCTCGGAAGCGCC
>JAJDSZ010000036.1 GCA_022827425.1 Pseudomonadales bacterium
CGATTGAGAACCTTGCCTTCGGTGGATCGGGTGTTGAACGCGCCTGAACTTTCCGGGCTGATCGAGCGCTATGGCGTCCAGGCCTGCAAGCTTGCCGCGCAGGATGAGCTCGCGCGTTTGCGCGGGGCTTTGCAGGGCGGCGACGGGGAAGCCGAGGCCCGGGTTTCGGCGGCGGATTTTCAGGACGGACTATATGCGGCGGTGCAGCGCAGGCTCGCCGCGGAATTCAGCGCTTCGCTCAAGCCGGTCTTCAATCTCAGCGGCACTGTGGTGCATACCAATCTGGGCCGCTCCGCCTTGCCGGCGCAAGCGGTCGAGGCGATGGCTACGGCAGCGGCAGGGGCCTGCAATCTCGAATACGATCTCGAAGCGGGACATCGCGGCGACCGCGATCATCACCTCGAAGCGACGCTTTGCGAACTGACCGGCGCCGAAGCCGCCACCGTGGTCAACAATAATGCCGCCGCCGTGCTGCTCGTGCTCAATACGCTGGCCGCGGGGCGCGAAGTCGTGATTTCCCGGGGGGAGCTCGTGGAGATCGGCGGGTCCTTCCGCATGCCAGACATCATGCGCAGCGCGAATTGCATTTTGCGGGAAACCGGCACCACCAACCGCACCCATTTGCGCGACTACGCCAATGCCATCGGCGAGCGCACCGCGCTGTTGATGAAAGTCCACACCAGCAACTATGAGGTGCGCGGATTCACCCGATCGGTGGCCGGCGGCGAAATCAGCAAGCTCGCCGCCGAGCATGGCCTGCCTTTCGTCAATGATTTGGGCTCGGGCACCCTGGTGGATCTGACGCGCTATGGGCTTCCCCGCGAACCCACGGTTGCCGCTGCGTTTGCCGAGGGCGCTGGCCTCGTTACCTTTAGCGGCGACAAGCTGCTCGGCGGCCCCCAGGCGGGCATTGTCGTGGGCCGGCGCGAGCTTGTGGAGCGGCTGCGGCGCAATCCCCTCAAGCGCGCCCTGCGGGTGGACAAGGTCACGATTGCCGCGCTGGGAGAAGTCCTCAAGCTGTACCGGGATCCCCGGCGCCTGCCGCAACGGCTGCCCATGCTTGCGGACCTGTCACGCTCCGCCGCGGAGATTCGGGCGCTGGGCGAGGGCTTGCTCGAGCCGGTTTCTCAGGTTTTGGGCGATAGCCTGAAAGTGACCCTGATCGATTGCAAAAGCCAGATCGGCAGCGGCGCCCTGCCGCTGGAGCAACTCGACAGCACCGCCCTGTGTGTCGTGCCACTTGCGCCCAAAGGCGGCAAGGATGCGGCCTTGCGGCGACTCGCCGGGCAATTGCGACGGCTGCCGCGACCGGTGATCGGCAGGATTCACGATGGCAGACTGTTGCTGGACCTGCGCTGCCTGCGGGATGAGGAAGACTTTCTAGCCCAGTTGCGCGAGTCAGGATTGACCGTTTGAGTATGGCGATGCCCATTTTGAAACAAGGCATCCCCCGCTGTCACATTCGGCGCGTGGCGAGGCATTGAATGTCATTCTGCGCGCAGAATGACGGGGGAGGGGCATTCCACCACTCAGGCGGCTTGTTCCGTCGCGACGTGCCGCTGGCCATAGCGGAAGCTCAACAGGGAAAGCAGCGCGGCGATCAGCATGATCACCAGCAGGGGATAGGTGGTTCCGTTGTAGACCGCCGCCACGAGTTGCGCCGCCAGCGCCGAAAGCATCATCTGCATGAATCCGGTCAGTCCCGATGCGCTTCCCGCCACGTGGGGAAACTGATTGATCGCCACAGCCTGGGCATTGGGCAGGGTAACGCCATTGCCAACGAGGGTAAGCGCCACTGGCAGGAAGAGCGTCAGGGGATGGCGCAGGCCGGCGAGTTGCAGGGCGAAGGCGAGACAGATGCCCGCAATGGCGACTGCGATGCCGATCACGATCAGCCGGTCCGGCCCCAGGCTGCGGCTGAATTGCCGGGAGATGAAAGAGCCCATGACGAAGCCGCAGGGCAGCATCATGAAGTAGTAGCCGTATTCGTTGGCCGGCCTTTGCAGCACCGAAACGACGATTTCCGGGCCGGCGGAAATGAAGCTGAAGAAGACCATGGAAACAAAGGAAATCGTGAAGGCGTAGCCGCTGAAGGCCCTGGACGCAAGCAGTGTGCCGAAGGTGCGCAGCATCGAACCCACGCCGCCGAATGGCACGGCCTGGCCCAGGGTTTCCGGCAGGCTGAATCCGATCAGCAATAGCATGGCGAGGCTGAAGACGGCGATTGCCGTGCCGGTCGCCTGCCAGCCGAAATTTACCAGCAATTCGCCCCCCACCGCTGGAGAGACCATGGGAATCACCACCATGGCCATGACCAGGGTGGACATGACCCGGGCAACCTCGCCGGGGCCATACACATCGCGCACGATCGCCCGGGCCAGCACCAGCCCCACCGCGGCGCCGAACGCCTGGACCACGCGCCCGATGATGAGGACTTCGATGCTTGCGGCAAGGGCGCACAGCAGGGAACCCAGAAACGTGATGAGCAGGCCGATCATGATGATGGGCCTGCGCCCGAAGCGATCCGACAGCGGCCCATAGGCCAGGGTGCCCAGGGCGATGGACCCCATGGAAAGGCTCAGGGTCAACTGGGCGATATCGCCGCTGACGGCGAAATCCTGGCGGATGGCCGGCACCGCGGGCAGCAGGATCTGGGTGGCGGTGGGCCCCAGCGCGGAAGTGGCCGCGAGCAGGAGAATCAGCCGCTTTGACAAGGTGTTGCGGTCAGTCACAAGCGTCCCGTGAAGAGGAAGGTCTGGCGATAATGAAAAATTCCACGGATGGAGTTTTTCAGGGAATACCTGTCGCCTGTCAATCGTTGGACAACAGATCCGGGCGGTTTTCCATGCGTCTGGCGCCATTGGCGAGGATCACGCTGGAGCCGCGCAGGATGGAGCGCTGGGCCATGCTGATGTCGAATCCCGGCCCGAAGGCCCAGGTATGAAAAGCCCGGCTGGCCTCGCCAGCGGTTCCAGCGGGCGCATGATAGCACGACAGGTTCTCCCCGGACCGGGTTCGCAGGCAGACTGCGCCGTCGTCTCCCACCTCCAGCAGCAGACCGTTGTCGTGCTCGCGAAATCGCGGCGAAGCCCGCAGCACATCGGCTAGTTCCCGGGACAGGCCGCCACCGGCAATCCGCAGGCTGACAGGCAAGGCCATGCCGAGCCGGCGGGTGATTCCCGGATCGCCGCCCAGGGCGGATGCGAAGTTCTCCAGCGCCGGCTCATGTCTGCCCAGTCTCCAGAGCGCATCGCCCAGTCGCGCCCGCACCCGCGCCCGCAGCAACACTTCCTCGGCGGGCAGTTCGGCGAGCGCCAGCCCGGCCTGGGCGATGACTTCATCTTCCGCGCCATCCACCGCCGCCGCTTCGCTGAGCCAGGCATGGTAGTAACCGATGTTCAGGTCGAAAGCGCCCGCGGCGCGGGCGTCTTCCAGCGCCTGGCGCACGACGCCCGCGCCGATCATGCGCACCAGGTCGGGCTCGACCCATTCCGGGATATGCACATCAAGCGGCGCATAGGGCCGCAGCCGGTTGAGCAGGATGTCCCGGCGGGTGAACAACGAAGCCGCGTAGCGTTCCGAGCGCCAGGCGTCGAACCATAATCCGGCGGCCCGGATTCTTGTGGCAATCGCCGCGCCGAGGCCGTCTCCCGCATTCTGTTCCAGTTGCATCTGATACTCCATGCGGCTGGCGATGGCGTGGAGCAGCGCCGCCATGGCGTTTTTCTGGAAATCGTCGGCGCTGTAGGAGCCATTGCGGTCCGGCTGGTCCAGCGCGGTGGCGGCTAGCAGACGGGCGTCCCCGGCGTAGCCGGCCACGAGCATGAAGGCGGCGCTGACCAGATGATGCTCGGCGCGATTCATCACGCCGACGATGGGCTTTTGCCGTTCGCGCCAGATGAGCATCCGGTCCAGCGCCACGCGAGCCTCGTCAAGGCGGCCCTGGCTCATGGTCAGATAGAGCTTGTAAATCCAGGGGTCGGCCACGCTGTCCGGGTTCAGGGTGCGGGTGGCGCGGTCGAGATAGTCCTCGGCGGCCTGCATTTGCAGCAGGGAAAGCGCCACTTCCGAGGCATTGGTCAGGTATACCGTATCCCCCGCGCTCGATTCGGCGGCGAGATTCCCGTCTTCGCTGATGGCCCGGTTGCACACCGCCATGGAGTCCACCGGCGCCAGGCTCGCCAGCTCCACGGCGCACAGGGTATTCCAGGCCCGTGCCCGTTCACGTTCGTTTTCGCTGTTGTCCAGCACCGCCATGGCGCTGGCCCGGGCGGCGTCATACCGCTTCAGTTTCAGCAGGGGCCAGCCGCGAAAGGACTCGATGTCCTGGCCATAGATTTCATTGATCTTGTCGAGATACTCCAGCGCGCGAAGCTGGTCGCCCATCAATTGATGCACATTCGACAACTGGCTCAGCGTGAGGTAGTGCCACTGGATATCGCCCGAATCGATTGCTTCGGTGATCGATGCGTAACCGGTGAGGCTTTCGGCGCGGTTGAGATGAAACAGCGCCCGGGCCAGATTGCCTTCGGCGGTGTAGAGCACCTCGGAGTAGGCGAATTGCGCCGCTGGCGAATCCGGCTCGGCGCGAACCCATGCCTCGCCGAGTTCCCGCGCCCGCACGTTCTCTTCCAGGGCCAGGGCGTCGCAGATCGCAAGCGCCCGGGGATGCTCGATATCGCTGAATCCGAAGCAGGTGGCGGAAGTAGTGACGGCAACATCGCCGAGGTTCGTATCCGGCTGCTGGGCTTCTGCTTGCACAATGACACAGCAAAGCAGTACCGCAATCACCAGCAGTCGTAAAATATCCCGCGCCGTGCTGGTCTCAGGCCAGGGTGCTGGCGGCGAGACGCTCCATGGGTTCGCGCATGTTGTCATGTAAAATCCGCTTCAGGTCGGCGGCGCCCGGGGCGAGTTCCAGGCGGTGGCCGAGCACCCGGGGCAGCAACAGTTCAATGTCTCCGGCGCTGACGAAATCGCGCCCGCGCAAGGCGGCGGCGGCTTGCAGGGCGGGTAGCAGCAATACCAGCGAGCGGGTGGAATTGCCTTGCAGCACGCGTTCGTCCGTGCGCAGGTTGCGTGAGATGTCCACCAGGGTGGACTTGACGATATCGGCGATCGCCACCTTGCGGTCGATGGCGGCGCGGCTGGCGAGGATTTCATCGCGCTTCAGCACGGTGCCGCCAGCGCCCTGGTCGCGCCGGCTGCGCCAGGTGTCGAGCACTTCGAGTTCGGCCTGCCGGTCGATGTGCTCCATGCTGATCTTGAACAGGAAGCGGTCGAGTTGCGGAACCGGCAGGGGATAGGTGCCCACCATGTCGAGCGGGTTCTGGGTGGCGATCACGAAAAACAGCTCATCCAGGGGATAGGTCACATTGTCCACGGTGACCTGCTTCTCTCCCATGGCTTCGAGCATGGCGGCCTGCACCTTGGGCGAGGTGCGGTTGATTTCGTCGGCCAAAACCACATGGGCGAAGATGGGGCCGTGCCGGAAATGAAAGGCATTGCTGGCGCTGTCGAAAACCGGCACGCCGGTCACGTCCGAGGGCAGCAGGTCCGGCGTGAACTGGATGCGGCGGAAGGGCGCGATGAAGTGCTCGCTGCCGCGGTCATCGTCGATGGCTTCGCCGAGCGCCTTGGCCAGGGTGGTCTTGCCGGAGCCGGGGAAATCCTCAAGCAGCACATGGCCATCGGCGATCAGCGCGATGATGACGAGTTCGATGACGTCGTCGCGGCCGATCACCTGGCTGCGTACTACATCGCGCAGGCGCTGCAGCACGCCGATGGCTTCCCCGAGGCCAAAAGGCTCGTCCGGCGCCTGATCGTCCCCGGTCTCCCGCAAGGCTGTGTCCCAGTTCATGTTTGCTGGTTTCCTTTAAGTCAGTAGTCTATCTGCTGTACAGCCAGGAAAAGGGATGCAAGGCGGCCAATGCGCGCTTGCCGATGCTGGTGTTGCGGCGGATTTCGGCGCCGAGCCGCCGGCGCATGCCTGACCAGTCTGAGTCATCCGGGCTTCCCCCTCGCCCGCCGAGCGCCTGGGCGAGATGCCACATAGTGAGTGTTTCCAGCGCCGGGGCGGCGCCGCCGGCCCGGCGGGCGAAATCCTCCCGGCTCTCACCGAACCGGCGGCGTATGCCCACGGCGGCAAGCTGGTCCAGCGCGGCGCGGTAACTGAGCCGGTGCCGCGGGCCGAAGCCGGCCAGCCCGGGAATCCAGAGCCGGTACAGCTTGACTGCGTAGCCCGCCAACACCAGCGCGGCGAGCAGGGCGGGCAGGGCGTAGCCCAGCCATTGCCAGTTGATGGCGAAGCCGGTCTGTTGCTGCAGGAATTCCGCAAAGGCTTCCTCGCCCCTGAGCATGTCGCCGAGCAATTGCTGCAGCTCGTTCTGGGGGTCGGTGGTCATGTCGACCAGGGTTCGCTGCGGCGCCGGATCGACGATGACCCAGCCATAGCCTTCGAAGTAGATTTCCGGCCAGGCATGGCCATGAATCGCTTGGATCAGCAGCGAAGAGCCACCCCCGCGATTGGCCGCGGGAACCGAATAGCCGATTCCCACCCGGGCGGGAATGCCGAGGCTGCGCAGCAGGTAGGTGGAGGCAAAGGCGAAGTGCATGCAATAGCCGGTGAGGTCGCCAAACAGGAATGAGGCGGCCGGGTCGTCGGCATAGGCGTGTTCATTGGCCAGACTGTAGATTCCATTGCGGTCGAGATAGGTCTTGACGGCCCAGGCCTGGGCGAATGGATCAGCGGCGTACCGCGACTGCAGGCCGCCGGTGATTTCCCGGGCCAGCTCGCTGTAGCGCGGGTCGTCGGGCAGGCGCAGGTATTCTTCGCGAACCTCTTCGGGCCAGCGGGGATTGCCCGCGGCAAGGCCAAACAGTTCGTTCAGGTCGAAGTCGGGCGCCAGGGACTGGGCGTCCCAGGTCCGCTTGAAGCGCAGATTATTGGGGTTGGGCGCATTTTCCATCGCCACCGGCGCCACCAGACCGAAGGGCGAACGGTGCGGCACCAGGGTGCCGATGGTGGTGCTCACGGGCTTGCGGCCTTCGCTGGCGGCAGTTTCCCGCGCCGGGGCGCCGGGGGCGGGGATCAGGTCCCGATCCATTTCCGGATGCGAAGCGAAATCCAGCATGTGGCCATTCCACTGGGAATAGGCGGATTCGCGGAAGTAATACGCGCCGCCGGCGGGTTCGTAATCATCCCGGAACACCACCACGGCTACCGGCGCCTGCTTGTTTTCGATGCTGTTCTCGCCGTCGTGGAAGGGATTTTCCCGCCGCTGCGCGCTGTTGCCCGTGAGCCCGAGGTCGTCGGTCATTTGTGGCGTGGGCAGGCCGAAACTGCGCACATAGCCCACCAGCGACAGGCACAGCAGGCCGAGCAGGGCGAAATGGTAGGGCAGCCGACGCCGGTTTTCCTCCACCAGCAACAGGCCGGCAAGCAGGAGCACGGCGGCGCAACCGGTCGCCAGCAGCACCGTGGCCGGGTCGAGACCCCGGCTCAGGGCGAAATCGCCGAGGAAAAAAGGCCGGTTGATCATGCCATTGCGATGGGCGGAAAGAATGATGACAAAGCCCGTGGCCACCAGCAGCACTTCGATGACGCCGCCGGCGCTGCTGCGCAGGGCCAGCATCCGCACCGCGCCGGTGAGGGTGAAACTGAAGCAAAGCCATTTGACGCCTTCGGCGAGATGGAAAGCGGCCACCGGGCCGAGCAGCGCGGCGGCCAGGCCGCTGCTGGCGATAAGGCTGCCCAACACCGTTCCCGCCAGCGCAAGCAGGGTCGCCGCAAGCAGGATAACGGGCATTCGCAGCCCGCCCAGGGGCTGCGCATGGTCCTGTCTCGCGGTCCACACGCAGGCCGCGACGCAGCCGGCAACGGCGGCGAGTGAGCCGCTGCCCACCGTCAGCGAAAGGCTGAGCAGGTAGTAGCTGCCGGAAATGACGAGCGCCCGCGCCAGGGCGGGCAACAGGTGCTCCGGGGATCTTGTTTCCGCCATCGCCTGCATGGGTTCAAATCCTGCGCAGATTGTCGTCGTAACAGATTCCCGTGGCCCGGTCGACCAGCATGATCGAGGCATTTGAGCCACGCAACTGACGGCATAATACCAGCAATTCCGAGCGTGAACCGCCGCCCTCGCGCCGCGGTTCCGGGCGCAGCAGCAGACTGCGCCAGCGCGGCGGAGGGCGGCTTTCTTCCAGGCCGTCGGTGGCCAGCACCAGGGAAAGACGCCCCCGAAAGCCGCCGCCATGCTGTGGGGCGCCGCTGGCGGCCAGGGCTTTCGCGCCGGCGAAAACAATGCAATGGGAGGCGCCGCGCTGGTCAACCGTCGCCAAGAAACGTTCCAGCCCCGTTGAATGCGGCTGCCCCAAAGCCCGGGACCGCGCCACGGCCCGCAGGGCGGAATCAAGCTCGCCGCATGGGGTTTCGGTACCATCGGCGGAAAACTGCCAGTCGTCGCCGAGGGCGCCGGACTCCAGCGCCATCCGGGCCACCGCAGCCGCGGCTTCATCATCGGGCCCCGAGAGCAGGTAGGCGAGTATCCGCTGCCCCTGGGCCACGCTGCGCTCGCGCAACCGCACGTTCAATTGCCGGGTGCGCGCGTAACTCTTCCAGAGAATGTCGCGCACCGAATCTCCGGCGACATAGGGCCGGATTTCCATGCGGTCGCCCACCGGCTCGCCGCTTTGCCGGGGCAGGCCGTCCTCGGCGGCGAGCGAATGCAGCAGCGGCAACTTGTTCAGGGTATTGATGCGGGGCAGCACGTAGCATTCCCGCTCGCGCCGCACGCGCCAGGAATAGCGGCACAGTCCGAGCACGTCGGACACCTCGAAACGACGCGTCACATGGCCGCTCAGGCAGCGCAGCCGCGGCGTAATCTCTTCTTCGGCAAACTCGTCCGGAGCGATGCGGATGCGGCTGTCGATCCTGTCCGGATATTGCCAGGACCATTGCAGCCGCACCAGCGGAAGCAGGCCGACAGGCGGCAGGCTGAAACCCGTCTGGTTGGGAAACCCGGCCTCGAAGGCCTTGCCGTTTCCCGCTCCTCGCCCGGATTCGTTTCCAGCGTCGCGCTGGATGCGGCGCTGCAGGATCAACCCGCAGACGACCACCGAAAACAGGCAGCTCAGCAAGATCGCCAGCGCGCAGATGCCGAGCGCGAACACCATCAGATCCATGGCGCCATAGCCGAAGAAGCGCAGCGCCAGCGCGACACAAAGCAAGGTAACGACGCCCCGCGCCGTCAGCGGAAACAACCCGGCCAACGCGCGCAACTGGTTCTTGACGGAATTGATGGGCCTCACCTCAACCTAGGAGCCTGCACCGTAGGAATTCACGGCTGCAAATCCGCTCTCATCCACGCCCCCGGCCGCTCGATTTCGTTGCATATTCACCAATATTCGCCTCAACCGATCGGCCGGGGGCGCGGCGATAGCGAATTTTCGCTTTCGCGAATTCCTGTGGCGCAGACTCCTAGCATGGGAATCACGTCAGTTCTCCGTTCCACAACCTGCGGGCGAATTCCGTGGCAGGCAGAACGTCAATGCCGTCTTCGGTTCGTCTGGCGACAGGTTCCAGGCAGACGAGAACCCGCCGTTTCGCGTTTGGATGATCGTCGAGCAAACTGCGCAGATTCCGCATGTGCCGGGAAGAGATCCGTTCACTGCTTTTCGCCTCCACCACCAGCCTCATGTCGTCTAGTACGAAATCGACTTCCCTGCCGCCGGCGAGACGCCAATAGGCAAGTTCGCCGCCGGGCTCCATGTAGTCAACATAAGCGGAAAGCTCGTGAAACACCCAATTTTCGAATGCGGCGCCGTAAGCGTCCGAACCCCGCCGCAGCGGCATTCTTCGGGCGAGGTGGTTTACGACTCCAACATCGGAAAAATAGAACTTGGGCGCAGTGATCACCCTTCGTTTCGCGCGTTTGCGATAAGCGGGCAGCCAGCGGCCCAGCAGGGTGTCATGCAAAATTTCGAAATAGGATTTGGCGGTATGACTCGAAACTCCGCATTCGGCGGCGATATTGGAGAAGTTGACCATTTCACCGTCGCTCAAGGCGGCGGCATGCAAAAAACCGGAAAAAGCCGGCAGGTTTCGAACCAGTCCTTCCGCGGCGACTTCTTCTTTCAAATAATCGGAAACGTAGGCGTCAAGCATCCTCTCTGCTTGCCCGGCTTGAACAATGCGCGGCAAGTAGCCGTGATTCAGGACGCGGTCAAGGTCAAACTCGGTCTCCATTTCGCCGGCCGTCAGGCCGTGGAGTTGGTAGCGTAGCGCCCTGCCGCCGAGCAGGTTGGCCGCTCCCCGCCGCAGTTTGCGGGCGCTCGATCCGCAAAGCGCGAAGCGGATGTCCCGATTCTCGATCAACCAATGCACTTCGTCGAGCAGCGCCGGCACTTTCTGAATCTCGTCTATGACGACCTGGGTTGGAGACGAGGCGGCGTCCGCCTCCAGCTCTTCGCGCAAAAGCTCTGGATTTGTGGCGTAACGCCGGAACTGGTCGGATTTCAGCAGATCGATCCAGCGGCCATGCGGATAGTGCTGCTTCAGCAGTGTCGTTTTGCCGGTCTGTCGCGGCCCCCAAAGAAAGAAGGTCTCGCTGCCAGCCCTTGGAAGGTCGAGGCGTCTCTTGAACATGAGGTTCAGTTTATCATGATAATTTGAAGTAGCAATTCAAGTTATCATGCAGTTTCAGCCTCGCACTTACCCTCAGCCCGCGTTTGCGCAGCGGAAACAGCCCGGCCAGGGCGCGCAACTGGTTAAAAACGGAGTCGATGGCTTCAAATTAGTTCGACCCTGCCTTCCAGTCCCGGTACGGCGGCCAATTTCGCGTCGCCTGAAAGCAGTCGGGTGGAGAGTGTTTCAGCCAGCGCCACGTATACCGCATCGTAAGCCGAGACGTTGTCTCGAAGTTGCCAGATTCGTTGCAGGAAAGGTTCGTGGGGGTGCCGTTCGACATCCATCTGCCTCCATCGGCCCAGAGCCCGCCTTCCCCACAGTTCGTCCATGGCTCCTCGAAGCACGTACCGGCGCAGTACCTGGGCGATTTCCAGGTCGATCAGATGGGGAACATGCACAACTTCAGTTTCGTCGCTCAAGCGTTGGGACAGCCGTTTACCGGCGGCAGTGTTCAGCACCAACTCTACAGCGCCGGATGCGTCAATTACGATCAACGCCGTTCCCTTTCCTCGCGCAAGATTTCCGCCGGCGGCGGATCCAACTCGATTTCCGGCTGCGCCCGGATTGCTTCCAGCAAATCGCGCCGGCTCGGCCGCTCCAGCGCCCGCTCAATCTCGCGCAGTACGAAACGCGACATGGAGACTCCTTCCATGGCCGCGCGCACCTTCAGCCGGCGGTGAAGCGTTTCCGG
>JAJDSZ010000054.1 GCA_022827425.1 Pseudomonadales bacterium
GGATATTCCGCCAGCTCCGGCAATGTTTCTGATTGAAGACGAAACCGGCAGCGGCAAGACCGAGGCGGCATTGATGTTGGCCCACCGCCTTATGCGGGCCAGCCACGCCCGCGGAGTCTATGTCGCGCTGCCGACCATGGCGACGGCGAACGCCATGTTCGACCGGCTGGCGAAAAGATATCGACGCTTTTTCAGCAGTGATGCGGATCCATCGTTGGCGTTGGCTCATGGAGCAAAAGATCTGCACCAAGGTTTCCAGGATGCTGTCATGCGCGCCGGTCGGCGCGAAAGCTCGTATACAGATTTGCGCGATGGAGAAGACGAATCAGCTATCACGGCTTCAGCCGCCTGCGCTGATTGGGTTGCGGACGACCGCAGACGCGCGTTTCTGGCCGACGTGGGTGCGGGCAGCATCGATCAGGCGTTGCTGGCGGTTCTTCCGAGCAAGCACCAGTCCTTGCGGCTGCTTGGCCTTATGCGGCGGGTGCTGATACTCGACGAAGTTCATGCCTATGATGCCTATATGCGGCGGGAAATGGAGCGGCTGATCGAGTTTCAGGCCGGGTTGGGTGGTTCGACCGTTTTGCTGTCGGCGACTTTGCCATTGAGCGTCCGTCAACGACTGACGGCGGCATTTGCCAAAGGCGCGGGGACGGAAACGGATTGTCGCAATCATGGCATGGGGTACCCATTGGCGACGATCTGCTCCCAAACCTCAACGACGGCTACGCCGGTCGCGGGCATGCCGGGCCGGGCGAGGCGTCTCCCGGTCCGTTTTCTCCGAACTGTGGCGGAAGCATGTATCGAGGCGGAGCGGGAGGCTCAGGCGGGAAGGGCGGTACTGTACATACGCAACACAGTGGATGACGCGATCGAAGCGCATCGGGAGTTGGTCGACCGCGATGTTGAAGCGCACCTGTTTCATGCGCGGTATGCGTTATGTGATCGATTGCGGCTTGAACGGCGTTTCATCAAGATGTTCGGCAAAGCAAGCGACGATTCAGATCGGCGCGAACAAGTACTGGTAGCCACGCAGGTGGTCGAACAATCATTGGATCTGGATTTCGACGCGATGATTACCGATCTCGCGACGATTGATCTTGTGATCCAGCGGGCCGGACGACTCTGGCGACACGGCTTTCGCCGACGCTTGGGGCGGCTGGAACTGTTGGTTGTTGGTCCGGAGCCGACTGCGGATGCGGGCGAGACCTGGTTTAGCGACGCCTTTCCGAGAGCGGCTTATGTATATAAAAACCATGCCCGAATTTGGCTGACCGCGCGGGTTCTTGAGGACCGCGGCGTTATTGACAGTCCGGCAGAACTCAGGGAACTCATCGAGGCGGTTTATGGAGACGATGCCGAATCGGATGTGCCCGAAGGATTGCAATCGTGTTTCTGGGAAGCGCATGGCAGGGCCGGCGCGGAGCGGGGGGTCGCGGGCATGAACTTGCTAGCTCTCCATAACGGATACGTCAGGGACGGTGCCCCGTGGGACAGCGATCACCGAACTTCCACCCGGCTTAACGACCTGCCGCAGGTAACGCTTCGCCTTGCGGTAATCGAAGATGGCGACATCAAACCCTATGCCTGTCATCAGGCATCTGACAATCAGGTGGAAGACTGGAAGGCTTGGCGTCTCAGCGAAGTGAATGTCTCCGCCAATCGAGTGGGTGGCGAGGCGGTGCCTTCCGAATACTTGGAAAAAGTCGAGCGGGCCAAATCCGGATGGACCAGATTCGATGCGGAAAAAATCCTCGTTTTGCTGCGAGCGACCGACTCCGGGGGAAACTTACGGGGATTGGCGAAATCGCCGAATCCACCAAATGGCGACATACAGGTCAGCTACAATGCCACTCGCGGGCTTGAAACTTCGCCCGCATGACCCAAAGAAATACTCGCTTGCCAAGCAAGCTCGAAATGAGCGCAAAACGTATGGGTGCGCCAATCTCGATAGATGATAGCGGGAGGAAAGATGAGCGAACTCAATGGAACAGCCTGCGTGTCGCCACGAGGATTGTGCGCCAAACAGAATGCGTTGAGGAAGTGATCGAGGCCAAGTGGAGCGGGTAAGCCAAGGAATATGCGTAAATCATTCAATCTGATTAGCGATTCTTGGCTTCCGGTTCGGCGGCGAAGCGGAGTTGTTGAATTCATCGAGCCATGGCGGATTGCGGAAGGATTCGATTCCGACCCGTGCGTTGCGTTCGCTTGGCCTCGACCGGACTTCAACGGCGCCGCGCATGAATTTTTGATCGGCCTGTTGTCCACAACGGCAACTCCCCGGGATGAAGACGAGTGGTACGAGTGGTGGAATTCGCCGCCGGCGTCCGTAGTGCTTCGACGGCGGTTTGGCGCGGTAGCCCATGCATTTGATCTGGATGGCGGCAGCCCAAGATTCATGCAGGACTTCGATACGCTCGAAAATGCGAAAACAGAGCCAATCTCAGCGCTTCTGATCGAAACGCCCGGTGCGCAGACTCTACGCAAAAATTCGGACCTATTCGTAAAACGCGGGGGTATTCCCGTTCTTTCGCGCGCGGCAACGGCCATGGCTCTGTTCACATTGAACGCGTTCGCTCCCTCTGGCGGTGCGGGGCATAGAACTTCAATGCGGGGCGGCGGCCCGATGACGACTTTGGTTTGCGCGGAGCGTCTCGGCGGCGGCCCCACGCTTTGGGGGCGGCTCTGGCCGAACGTGGAAACCATTGAACAAATTAGCGCACGGGCCGATGGTGACTTTTCGCTTGAGGAATATCGAAGTATCTTTCCTTGGCTAACGAACACGCGAGTTTCCGATCCGAAAGCCGGTGGGCGCGAGACAACTCCGCGTGACGTTCACCCGTTGCAGGTCTATTGGGGCATGCCCCGGCGAATTAGAGTTGATTTTGAAGAGGCGGCGGGACGGGATTGCGGCCTGACCGGCGTTAGCGACCTTTTGGTCGCGGGGAACTATCGGACCAGGACCTATGGGACCAATTATTCGGATGGATTCGAGCACCCGTTGAGTCCCTACTATCGGCAAAAACCCAAGGACATGGTTTGGCTGCCGGTGCATCCAAAACCGGGCGGGTTGAACTATCGATTGTTGCCGGGCCTTGTTGTCGATGACCGGGACAAGATGCGACGGGCCGCGAAGGTTTTGAGTCATTGGAGGAATGGGGAACGAGCGGAAGCGGAATTCGCGGGATCCTGCGAGTCTCGGTTCCTTGTTTTCGGTTACGACATGGACAATATGAAGGCTCGCGCTTGGATGGAAGGAGAAATGCCGCTTTGGGTGGTCGCCGGGGAGTTTCGTGAAAATCTAGATCATTTTATCCAGAGGGCCGTGGCTGGAGCCAATACGGTCAGCCGTCTGCTGATTGGCGCGACAAAATCCGCGCTGTTCGACAGGCCGAGGGACGCGGCGGGCGATTACGGTTTTATCGGAGAGAAGTTCTTTCGTGAAACCGAAGCTGAATTTTATTCCGCGCTTCGCGCGGCAATCGATCAGATCAAGTCCAAAAGCGACTCTGGGGATCGAACCGTAGAGGCAAGGGGGGAGTGGGCGCAAGCGATACGAACTGCGGCATTGCGGCTATTCGATGAACACGCTCCCGGCGATGGTTTAGAGGACCGGGACATGCATCGCCACGTAAAGGCGCGTTTCCAATTGGCGATAACTTTACGGGGCGGCGGTAAATCTGGTAAATCCCTTTTCGATAGCGACCTTCAAATTCCCTCCCCGGAAACAATTCGGCGGAGAACCGGCCAATCGGAGGCGGCATGAACTCAGAACAGAGATCACGCGGTGGTCAAATCGCATATGAATGGTGGCGCGCATTGCATCCCTTGGATGGCCGGCAGCCAGGTTCGTCCAGAGCCGCCATGGCCAGACTGCGCAGAGCCGCGTCGCCCGTGGATGTGATGCTGGAACCGGAGGCGTTGCGGCTGGTGACGAGGCTTCCCCGCAGCCGGAAAGATCGTGTGGCGATATTGGCGGGTGTATTGGCGTGGGTTCGGGAAACTGATGAAACGCGTGTTGCTCGCGCCATAGGGCGGTCCGCGTTGGACGACGATCAGTCCGCGCTGGTGTCCGAATCGCGATTTCGCCGGCTATTGCAATCTCAACCCGACGAACTCTTGAACTCGATGCGTCGGCTGGTTCACCAGATGAAGGGCCGAGCCAATGTGGCGGATCTCGCCGACGCCATTCTCTATTGGGGGGATCCAGTGAAGGAAAAGTGGATATTCGACTACTACTGCGTCGCTTCCGCCATACCTTCCGCTGCAACCGCCGCTGAATAATCACTAACCCTGCAACAGGATTTTTCTTATGACTGATTTTTTGCAATTGCATCTGCTTACGGCCTATGGCCCCTCCAATCTGAACCGGGACGACACGGGCCGACCGAAGAGCGTCGTGTTCGGAGGTGCTCCGCGACTTAGAGTTTCTTCGCAGAGCTTGAAGCGCGCTTGGCGCACTTCCACCGTCTTCTCGGAACGACTTGACGGACACTTGGCGGCGCGCACACAGCGAATCGGAGAGCGGGTGCGCGACCGTTTGACCGCGGGCGGCATGACCGAAGATCGGGCGTTGGAGATTGCCCGGGAAATCGCGGGAGTTCTCGGCAAGATAAAAGGCGAAAATGACACGAATTCGACATTTATCGAGCAATTGGCGTTTGTTTCTCCGGAAGAACAGGAAAGAGCGTTCGCCCTCGCCGATAGGGCGCTGGCGAATGACACTTACGAAGCGCCAACGGCGGATGATATTCTGAATCGGGTGGACAACGCGGCGGATATAGCCATGTTCGGCCGCATGCTCGCCGACAACCCGAGATTCAACCGCGAAGCCGCCGTGCAGGTTGCCCACGCCATAACCACACATCGAGCCATCGCGGAGGACGACTATTACACGGCTGTCGACGACCTCAAGGCGCAATCCGAACCGGAAGACGCGGGTGCGGGTTTCGTCGGGGTGCAGGAATTCGGGGCAGGCGTGTTCTATTTGTACGTCTGTGTGGATTTGGGTTTGCTGTCGCGCAATTTGGATAAAAACAGGGCGGTTCGCGACGCCAGCTTGTGCGCTCTTGCCGAAGCCGCGGCCACCGTCGCGCCACGCGGCAAGCAGGCGAGCTTCGCCAGCCGCGCCCGCGCTGTTTATGCCTTGGCGGAAAAAGGTTCGGCCCAACCGCGAAGCCTGGCGGCGGCATTCCTGAAGCCGGTTGGAGGAGAAGATCAGGCCGCGAGTTCGATCGCGTCACTCGAAAAATTTCGAGATCAGCTTGATGCCTCTTACGGCCCTGCCGCGGACGCTTCGTACACAATGAATGTCTGCAAGGACCAAGGTTCGATGAAAGAACTCCTCGAATTCGCGCAGAGCTGAATGGATGCGTTTTCTTTTATTTACGCTCTACGCTCCCATGGGCGCCTTCGGAGAAATCGCGGTTGGCGAACGGAGGATGAGCTGGGCCAGGCCGGGACGTTCCGCCATACTCGGTTTGGTGGCCGCAGCGCTGGGAATCGACCGCGAAGACGAGTTGGCGCAAATGGAATTGGAGTCGTCACTTCACTTCGCCGTCAGAACAGACGCGCCCGGGCGATCGCTGATCGATTATCAGACGGCGCAAGCACCGCAGGCGCGAAAGGGGCGCCGCCACGCGACCCGGCGCGAAGAATTGCAAGACGACCGGCTCAATACCGTGCTTTCTGTTCGAGAGTGGCGGGTTGATGCCTTTCATACCGTGGCGCTTTGGCCGCGCGATGGAGCGAACATGGAATTGGCGCGCATGGCTGAGAGCTTGAATCACCCGGCGTACGTTCTTTATTTGGGCCGCAAGTCCGCGCCCTTGGGATTGCCCTTGCGCCCGGAAATCGTTCGTGCCGAAACATTTTTGGACGCGTTCAACGGACGTGGGCCGAATCGGGACGAAAAGGATGTTTTAACGGCTTTGGGACGGAGAGCCGCATTCGGGACAGAGATTGCCTTCGATGCCGATGTGCCAATTGAATTGCCGGATTCGCAGATTCAGCGGCGCCGCGACGCGATCGCCAACCGGTCGCGTTGGCAATTCATGGATCGCTGGGAGCGGATTATGCTTGTAAACGAATCTGGAGATTAGGTCTTGCTTTACTTCTCCCGAGTCAGCCTGAAGAAAGAAGCATCGCTATCCGCGCTTGCTCCATTGTTGTTGGGCGGTGCTGGAATCGAATCCGAGTCCCGCCAGCCCGCGCATCACTTGGTATGGTATCTGTTCGCCGACGGCCCGGAGCGGCAAAGAGACTTTCTCTGGCGGGAAACAAACCCTGGTGTTTTTTTGCTGTTGTCATTCCGGCCGCCGAAAGACCCGCACGGATTGTTTGACATCGCGGAACCAAAGCCCTTCGCACCCGAACTTAAAGCGGGGGATCCCCTGATTTTTTCCTTGCGAGCCAACCCTGTCGTTCGCCGCCGGGACACCGCGCGCGGGCGCTCGATCAAGCACGATGTTGTCATGGATCAACTTCGCGCCTATGAACAAGGCAAACGGGCGCGGCATCGACTGGATCTAGTGAGAACCAGCGGGCTCGATTGGCTCAAACGGCAGGGCGACAAGACGGGCTTTGATTTTCAAGTAGATGACGTTTCTGTTGATGGATACTCCACTCATCGCATTGCGCGCAAGAACGGCCCAGCGATGGCGTTTTCCACGTTAGACTTTGAAGGTGCGCTGACCGTTACCGATCCGAAGCGGCTGCTTGCGGTTTTGCCGAAAGGTTTCGGGGCATCCAAGGCGTATGGTTGTGGGTTGATGTTGATCCGGCGAGGGTAGAGCATGATCGGCCAAGACAGTACGGTCACTGAAGTAAGATACGGACAACCTTTTATTGGGGATTCTGGGTTTGGACTGGAAAGCGATTGAACGGCGCATCGATGCGGGCGAAGATCAGAGCACCGAGTTCAAACTTGGCCTCGGTGACCTTTCCGCTCTGGGAAAGACCATCTGTGCGTTTGCAAATTCCAGCGGCGGGGTTCTCGTCCTCGGTGTGGACGACCAACGACGCATCTGCGGAGTTCGGGAGCATCCCAAAAAGGTTCAAGAGCGACTGACGTCCTTCCTGCACACGGGTTGTAGTCAGCCCGTAACCGCTTGGATCGGTTACCACTCCGATGATGTGGGGCACGTGTTCTGGGTGGAAGTTCCTTCCCAGCGCGGTTTCGAGCCATTGCGTTGTCGCGGTCGGACCTGGATCAGAAGGGGGAGCAGCAGCGTTGAACCGTCCTCTATGGAACTCCAGGAACTTTTCAATGCGTTCGGATTCGTGCTCACGGAAGAACGGGCGATACAAGGCGCACCGCCGTCCCATATCGACTATGATGCTTTCCTTGCCTACCTTGACAAACTCGATTTCGACACTTTGAGCGAACCGCAGCCAAGCAGCGAGCAAGACCTCCGAAATCGAGGAGTTCTGGTTGAACTCGGCGGTGAATTGAGAGCAACGCTGTATGGTGTTTTGGCTTTTGGCAAGCATCCCCAGCGCTACGCTCAAACACGCAGTTTCTGCATCGAGTGTGTGGCATATGCGGGGACAGACCGCGCTTCGGAAGTGCTGCAAGCCGCCACGGCCAAAGGTCGGCTAGGCGAACAGGTCGATCGTTCGGTTGGCTGGTTTCTCGGGCTGGGCCGCTTCGAATCCTATGAGAACCTCGTGCGGGAGGATCGCTATTTGTTGCCCCGCGATGCGGTGCGCGAGGCGCTGGTCAATGCCGTCATTCATCGTGACTACGCGATCATTGGATCGACAATCTTGTTTGAAGTGTTTTCCGATCGGGTGGACGTAACCAGTCCAGGTTCGCTTCCGAATCATCTAACCGTCGAACAAGTCATGGCGGGAGCGAATCCGCGAGCCAGAAATGATTCCATGGGTCACTACATGGCCGGCATGGGCTTCATGGAAAGACGGGGCAGGGGCTGGCTCATAATGCAAAGGGAGATGAACGAGTTTAACAACACCGAACCGACCCTTGCGCAGGATACGGAGAGTTCGTTCGTTCGCGTTACTTTCCAATTAGGTGTAGGGGCCGCATAGCCGTGTCGCTCGGCATCGCGCCGCCGCGCCCCATTCCGATCAAGGACCGTGCATCAATCCTGTTTATTGAAAAAGGTCGTCTTGATGTATTGGACGGCGCGTTCGTGGTGGTAGACCGGACAGGTGTGCGCACACATATTCCAGTGGGTGGATTGGTTTGCTTGATGCTGGAGCCCGGCAGCCGGGTATCCCACGCCGCCGTCGCGCTGGCCGCGCGGGTAGGATGCTTGCTGGTATGGGTTGGCGAAGCCGGCGTCAGGCTCTATTCAGCCGGACAGCCCGGAGGTGCAAGAGCGGATAGATTGCTGCATCAGGCGCGACTTGCGCTGGACGCGGATGCGCGGCTCAAGGTGGTCCGAAAAATGTACGACATGCGTTTCGGCGAGCCTGCTCCGCAACGGCGCTCCATCGAGCAACTGCGGGGAATCGAAGGCGCCCGCGTCAAGCGGATGTACCAAGTATTGGCGCGACAGCATGGTGTAAAGTGGAAGGGGAGAAGATACGACCCCACCAACTGGAGTGCAGGAGACATGGCCAACCAGTGCCTCAGCCAGTCTACGGCTTGCCTGTATGGGCTTGCCGAAGCGGCGATACTCGCCGCCGGATATGCTCCCGCCATCGGTTTTCTTCACACTGGAAAACCTCAATCTTTTGTTTACGACGTGGCGGATGTTTTCAAATTTGAAACTGTCGTGCCCGTTGCGTTTCAAATAGCGGCGGAAACCGAGGTAAACAAGAAACCCGCCAGTCTGGACCCCATTGGGGAAGTTAGGCGGCGTTGCCGCGATTCTTTTCGCAAGACTGGACTTTTGAAACGGCTCATCCCGGCGATAGAAGAAATGCTTGCGGCGGGCGGCATGGATCCGCCTGCGCCTCCAAAAGAAGCGCAACCTATTGCCATTGCGGAAGTGTCAAGCGGCGATGTTGGTCATCGCGGTTAACAATGCGCCTCCGAGGTTGCGAGGCCGTCTTGCGGTCTGGCTGCTTGAAATCCGGGCCGGTGTTTATGTTGGCAGTTATACCAAGCGAATCCGTGAAATGATTTGGAACCAGGTAGTCGACCTGATTGATGATGGAGACGCTATCATGGTTTGGGACGCTCCCTGTGACGCGGGTTATGATTTTGATACCTGTGGTAAAAATCGCCGTTGTCCGGTCGTCTTGGACGGCTTCAAACTGGTGAGCTTCCAACCAGTCACCCGTGACGAGTAGTTGACAGTGCGGAGGTGTTTATGAGTCTTTCTCAATTCGCATGTTTCTAGATTGCCGGAAGCTATTGCATCTTGAGATATCGTCCGGCTCTCTAACAATTTAAGTTATGGATTTTATTGGTAGTTTTCTGCAGGCTGAAAAAGAGTAGTCTTTTCAGTAGCTTGTAGGAAGCGTGTTCCCCGCATGCGCGGGGATGAACCTCGCCATGGCGGGTTTCGTCTCCGGCTTGCGAAGTGTTCCCCGCATGCGCGGGGATGAACCGAATCAATATCCGGGGTTTACACCCGCCGCCGGGTGTTCCCCGCATGCGCGGGGATGAACCGGAAGAATTGAGGGCCTGTGTCGAGCACATGAAGTGTTCCCCGCATGCGCGGGGATGAACCGCCTGTCCCATCGATAGCGACAGCGACGGCGACGTGTTCCCCGCATGCGCGGGGATGAACCGTCGGCGGTGGCGCTGTCCAGCGCCGCGGGCAGGTGTTCCCCGCATGCGCGGGGATGAACCGCTCTCTCACGCCATGATGCGCCCCGTCGGTCCGTGTTCCCCGCATGCGCGGGGATGAACCGGATGATAGGGGTTTTCCGCGCAGAGCAGCTGCGTGTTCCCCGCATGCGCGGGGATGAACCGCCCTTGCGGTCGACGCTGAGGGTGACTCCGAGGTGTTCCCCGCATGCGCGGGGATGAACCGGGGCCCGGCGTCTTATGTTGAAAACAGGTGTCGAGGGACTCGCCATGACGAGCTGGGATGGAATGAAGATGGGGTTTTCACAGAAAGGGGGCAGGCGGCCGCGGCTCGATGGTCGGCCTGGTGCGCCGGCGTCGATGCCTGCGCCTGGCCGGGAAGAGAAAGGCGGCGACGTTGTCGCCGTTCGGTTCAGCTGATGGAACTGAAAATCCGGGTCCTTTGCCTGTGGCGTGTTAGAATCGAAGAGTCTACGCAGATCGGGATAATGACATGTTCGGGTTCCCGGGGAGATGGAGAAAATTGGATTCGTCGAGAGCGAAGAGAAATCCGTTCACGCCCGGGTATGGAGGTCGGGTGCCTCCCCTGCTCGCCGGCAGGGAAGAAGAGAAGGAACGGATCCTTCTGCAGGTGATGAGCGTGCTGGATGGCGACCACAGCGCGCGCGACACGTTCCTGGTCGGGCCTCGGGGCACGGGCAAGACGACGCTGCTCAACTGGCTTGGCCAGCACGTGGAAAAAGGGCGGAAGTCTGGCGCGATCGCGTCGTTGGCAAGGATCGGAAAGCCTGTTTCAGAGATAGACAGTCTGGAAAAAATTAGTGAATTGTTTCTTCGGAAAAGCCTGTTTTTAGGCCTTTCATCCGTTGATGTTAGGGCGAAGATCATGGGCGGGAGTTTCGAATTCAAGGACGACAGGTATATCGGCAGTATCGAAAGGATTTACCGGCAGACCAAGCGCAGTCCTCTTGTGGTTCTGGTTGACGAGGCACATGAGATAGAAGCAGACAAATTGAATCGATTGTTTCACATTACCCAGGACGCGCGTAATTGCGGAAGTCCGGTCATGGTCGTGATGGCGGGAACGCCGCAATTGCGGGACAAACTGGAAAGCGCACAGGCGAGTTTTGTGGAAAGAGGCGTTGAGGTTGAAGTCGGGCCTATCGAAAGAGAATCGTCTCGGGAAGCGATCGAATTGCCGCTGAAGGATTTTGGAAACATACGGATAGAGAATGGCGCGCTCGATAAGGTTCTGGACGAGGCGCAATGCTATCCGTACTTCGTTCAGCTATGGGGCCAGGCGCTGTGGCAACAGGCGCAAAAAGAAGAAAAGCACGAGTTGCAAATGGCCGATGTCGAAAGATGCAAGCATGTGATCGAAGGTGAAAAGGCGCAGTTGTACCAGCGCAGGTTTCAGCGTTGGGACGCGCTCGAACTGGGGGCGCTGACGGAAGTCGCTAGGCGTCTGATAGGCGGTTCGAAGTTGGGGCGGCATGGAATCGTTAAGGTTTGCGAAATGGCGCTGGAAAGCTCCGGACAGGATGCTGCCGGCGCGATGGACGTGTACAAGAAGCTGGTGAACGAAGGTGTGATCTGGAAAAAGACCGGAGAGGAGAATTACGGGCCTGGCATACGGAGTTTTCTCAACCATGTCGTCGAGCAGGAAGTATCCAGGCAAAGACAGGACAGGGAATTCGACGGCGGCAAAACCCGATAGTTTGTTTCACGTGGATTCGTTAAGGGGATCTGGGTCGGCGCCGTGAAGGCGCCGCCCTACTCCGCTTCGGTTCACTTGTCGTCCGCATTCAACCATTGCAGAAATAATCGTACCCGCGAATCCCGCGCATGGTCGAATCGTTCGTTCGCCAGGTTGCAAAACCTGCGATAGTCGGTGTCGGGCAGCGATAGCTGCAAGGTTCTCCTGGGCCCGGCCGGCGGTTTCGGCTTGGGCTTCGGCTGCGCAGCGCCCTGCTCCCTGGTCGGCGTATCGAGATTCTGATTAGTTGAAACAGGGGGTTTTCCCCGCAGTTTAACGAGCTTTTTGGCGTCCATGGCGCCCTCCTCTGTGGTTTCGGTTGCTGGATTACGATGGGATCGCGTCGACGATCGCCGACGACATGTCGAACGCCCGTTTGCGCAATGTGGGATATTGCGGTATTTCGCTTATGGTCAGGCCGCGGTCCGATGCCTTCTGGTACGAGGTTCGGAACTGGATTTCTCCCGGCAATACGGTGTAGCCGCCGCGGTCAAGGTATTCCCGTGCAGCGGCCAGCTCCGGTTTCGAGTCGGCGATGGCGTACAGCGAAATCACGATGCGCCCGCGGTCGATGCCGGCGCCGATGAGATTGTTGACCAGGACGGCCGCGGGATCGAGATCGTCCAGCGAAAGGCCTGTTGGAATGACGATGAGGTCCGACAGCCGCGCGACGTCCAGGCTGACCGGAGACGAATGCGGGGCGCCGTCGACGACGACGAGATCGAATTCGCCGGCGAGTTTCAGTACTTCGTCGGCGCCGGCCGCGGAGACGACCTTGACCTGGCGCCGGCGCGGGCCGGATTCCTGGCGCCTTTCGAGCCACGCCACGCAACTGGACTGCCTGGTGTCGAGATCCGCGATCGCGACCTGTAATTTGAGCCTGGAGGCCTCGACGGCCACCAATCTTGCGAGCGACGATTTACCCACACCGCCCTTTTGTGCCAGAAAACTGATTATCGCCATATCGTGAGTTCCTGATATCAGGGTATCGTTAAGGTCGTGACTGAATCATGACCGGTACGTAAGCACTAACGGCAAATAGGGACAATGCTTTAGTAAGGCATGTACCGAACTAACGTATATATGTGTGCAGGCATAAACATGCAGTCATTACAAACGTTTAAACAGCATAAACCGGATTACGCCACAAAGCGACAACCGGGACTAAACGAAACAACGTATAACAGGATGTGTGTTCCCCGCATGCGCGGGGATGAACCGGCGAACTCGCCCGGGATTGCGACAGCTATATCGTGTTCCCCGCATGCGCGGGGATGAACCGATGAGATGGGTGTCCAGATTCCGCTGGATCGACCAGGGCGCGAACCAGGCGCTTCGGCTTTTTCGCTGTCACCGTCCTCAACGGCCTCGACCCGGTGGAAATCCGCTACCCGGTGCTCGAATACCCCGAAAAACCCAACACCCTCAACTTCGACAAGACCCCCACCCTTGGCGGCATCCTCAAGGGCATCAAGGGTCAGTACCTCATCTTCGACCAGGGCGTAATCAACCTCCGCCGCTTCGCCGGCTATGAAGTTGAACTTCGACTTTCTTCCTGTTCATAGACACCGAAGTACGGAAAGTGTATTCTCAGGGATCGAAGTATCCGCAGTTGAGTGGGTCTTCCGACCCGGGACTATGCCTGTGTAGGTGAAGCTGCCTCGGATGATGGAAGTTGCAAACGGCAGATCAGGGACGCCTTGGCTCGTTTGCGGGTTGGCGTGCATCGTCACCGCCATCGCGGCGACCGGGTTGTTCACTCCCTGGAGTCAGGTTGCCGGGGCGTTCGATCAGACTGCTGAACCCGACTACTACCTCTGGGCCTGGCGACGCGAGGAGGATCTTTCGTTCATCGATCCGAAGCGTGACAAGGTGGCCCTGTGGACCGCCACGATCAACCTCGATCACGACGATTTCGCTATCCAGTACCGGACCAACAAGGTCACTTATCCGAGCGAAGCGGAAATCACGAGCGTTGTTCGTCTCGAAGCTGTCGGAGTCCCCGGCGCCGCGACAACAGCGCGCCTGGCCGATGCGATCATCGGAGTCGGTCGTCCGTTCGGACCAGTGGAATATCAGGTCGATTTCGATGCGAGGCTGTCGCAACGCGACTTCTACCGGCGCTTGCTCGAGGAACTGCGGTCGCGCACCGGCGGCGCAAGGCTGTCGATTACCGCCTTGGCTTCCTGGTGCTTCCACGACGACTGGACCGAAGGACTTCCGGTCGACGCGGTCGTGCCAATGATCTACCGTATGGGGCCGGAAGGTGGGATCATTCGCCACACACTGTACGCCGAGAGAAAGTTTCCCAATCCCATCTGCGCCGGCAATGTCGGCTATTCCTCCGATGAACCCCTGGCGCCGGTCGACAACCTGAGCAGGGTGTTTCTGTTCGTTCCTGAACCATGGACGGAACCCCAATTCACAAGACTCGTCCAGCAAGTGGAGGCATTGTTATGAAACGATTACTGGGAACAGCGCTTTTGATCCTGGCTTTCGCATGGCCAGCGTCGGCATCCGGACCGTTCTACTACGTAACGGAATTTGTTGACCAGATTGATCGGGACGATGTGATCGCCGGCGATTTCCCCTACCAGCTTTCCCGCTACGATGTTGTGTACCCACTGATTGTCTATCTGCATTTGAACGGTCTGTTCACGGAAGATCACGCCACCCTCTTCCAGTCGGAGTACACCCCGCCCGACCCAGCCGAAGACTACGAGGAGCAGTTCTGGCATATGGCGAGTGAAGAAGGCTTTGCGCCACCAGCGGGGTTCGGGACCTGGAAACGGTTTTCCCGCGAAATTACAGACCCTGCCAACCCGGGTGATTCCTACACGATCTCGAACTACGTCCACAACTGCCAGTACGATGCCTTCAAGACTGCCGGGGAAACGCTCTCGGACAGGAAATCGCGATACGGCTCCGGTTCCGTAGAGTTGTCGCGGTGGCTTGAAGCGCAAGTCCAGGTGTTCGCCCAATGCAGTGGCGAAACCGCTTTTGTCCCGCTTGCGGAACCCGCGTCGGATTGGCTGCCGTTGGAACAGCACGACCGGCGCTATCAGATCGCCGCCGCCTATTTTTATAACGGCCGGTTTCTCGAAGCCGCGTCCCGCTTCGAAGACATAGGCCGGAACGCCGATTCACCCTGGCAAGACCTTGGCCGCTACCTTGTCGGACGCTCGCTGGCGCGCGAGGCGACCGTCAACGAGAACGATACGTGCTTACACCTCGATTTGTCGCTGAGCGCCTACCGGGAACTGGCCAATGACTCCGAGTACCTTGCGGACTTTCCTTCCGTGCCGGGACAAATCCTCCACATTCGCACAAGGATCGACTCCGCGGCCACCCAGAATGAAATCGAACAGCGGATATTCGACGACCCGGCGAGCATGTCCGCGCAAGACCTGTTCAACTACCGCTACATGAGGCGCAGACTCAGCCCCACGGACGAGGCGACGGATTACACGCGCTGGGTTTGGTACGCCACGAATGACCAGATCGCTCCCGAGGAGGTAGTCGAACAGTGGCGTGCCGAGCAGTCTCCGGCGTGGTTGTACATCGCGCTGGCCCGGGCGTCCTCCAGCCTGGACGAGTCGACGTTGACTGAACTCCTGCAGGCGGCGGAGGCGCTCCCCGACGACACACCGGGTCACTTGAATATTCTGCTGCAACGAATCCGCATATTGGGACTTTTGGGCCGAGTCGATGCCGGTCTGCGGCTCGCCGAGGAGGCGATCGGCGAAGGTCTAGACAGGTCGTCGGTCAACCGCGTTCGCCTCGCGGCGGCCGGAATTTCCTTGACATGGTCGGACTATTTCCGTTGGGCGTCGCTACAGCCCCTCTCGCTTCCGTGGACGGACAGCTTCGCTCGCCAACTGCCTTCCAACTTCCACCGGATCACGATGGATACCACGCTGTTCAGCCCCGGCGCCATCGATCTGCTGAACTCGTACTTCACTTCCTCGATGATCGAGGAGACCATCGACACACCCGGCTTGAGCGACTATCAACGCGGACGGCTGGCCATCGCGGGATGGACAAAAGCGATGCTCGCCGACGACCTTGAGTCGGCATTGCGGCTCTCGGCCCAGATTCGTCGGCACGTCCCGTGGTTGGCTCGCGAGATGGAACAGTTCGAGCAAGGTCAAGACAAGCACTTCGAAGCGGCCAGGATCGTCTTCGATTATCCGGCGTTCTCGCCATGGCTGGATCGAGGCGTCGGGCGGACCCACTTTGACAGAACAATTCGCCACGAACGACAAACACCCGACCATGTAACTCTTGAAATAACACGCGGGTGGTGGTGCGCCTCGTCGTACCGCGATCGGACCCGCGACGAGACGCTTCAAAGTCCTCTTTTTTCCCGCTATTCCGATGCGGAACTATCGGAGATCAGGGATGTTGACGAGTACCGGCAGACAGCGGCAGTCACTTCGTTCGGTCCGCACGTGATTCGCTACGCGAGCGAAAATCTCGATGACCCGCGCATTCCTCGCACCCTGCATCGCCTGGTATTCACTACCCGCATTGCCTGCTACCGCGGGAACGGCAATCTCTCCCAAGCGGCGTTTGCCTTGCTGCACGAACATTTTCCGGATAGCGAATGGGCGGAGAGGACGCCTTACTGGTATGGCGAGCTCGATTGAGAAAGCGACGAATATCACCAAACCCGACGGACGCCGTAGTTTTCGAAGATCGTTTCGTTTGAGGCCAGCGCCAGAAGCCAAACCTGAATTGTGAACCCTGGTCACAATCCGATTTCACGGGCTGCTACAATCGCCCGCATTCGCAAGATCGAACAGGAACCAGCTTCGAATGAAAGACGCACAGGCACGCACTACGTATCTGCATGACTATCGGCCGCCGCCGTTCACCATCGACAGCACCGAACTCGATTTCGACCTGTACGAGACCCATGCAATAGTGGAGGCGAAACTGCAATTTCGGCGCAATCCGGATTTCAGCGGCGCGGATGAAGACATGCTGGTGCTGCATGGCCGCGAACTCCTGCTTGAAGAGCTGCGGCTCGACGAGCGGGTGCTGGAGGCTTCCGATTTCGCGCTCGAAGAGGACAGCCTGCGGATTCCAAAGTTGCGTTCGCTGGCGTCCGGCGGCGCCGACCGCTTCACGCTCTATTGCCGCACCCGGATCGAGCCGCAGAACAACACCGCACTGGAAGGCTTGTACAAGTCGCGCAAGATGTTCTGCACGCAATGCGAGGCGGAGGGATTTCGCCGCATCACGTACTACCTCGACCGACCCGACGTGATGTCGAAATTCACCACCACGATCCGGGCCGAGCGCGACCGGTATCCCGTATTGCTGTCCAACGGCAATTGCGTCGCCGAAGGCGATTGCGACGACCCGGCGCGGCATTGGCGCACCTGGGAGGATCCCTTTCCCAAGCCGAGTTACCTTTTCGCGTTGGTGGCCGGGAATCTCGTCAGTCTCGACGACAGTTTCACGACCGCCTCCGGCCGCATAGTGCAATTGCGCATTTTCGTCGAGCCCAAGGATCTCGACAAATGCGATCACGCCATGGTCTCGCTGCAGAAGGCGATGCGCTGGGACGAGGAAAAATACGGGCGCGAGTACGATCTCGACATCTTCATGATCGTCGCCGTCGACGATTTCAACATGGGCGCGATGGAAAACAAGGGCCTGAACATCTTCAACACCTCCTGCATCCTGGCCAATTCCGCCACCCAGACCGACTGGGCCTTCCAGCGCGTGGAGGCCGTGGTCGCCCACGAATATTTTCATAACTGGTCGGGCAACCGCGTTACCTGCCGCGACTGGTTCCAGTTGAGTCTGAAGGAAGGTTTTACCGTGTTCCGCGACAGCGAATTCAGCGCCGATATGAATTCGCGCACGGTCAAGCGCGTGCAGGACGTGGCCTTTCTGCGCTCGGTGCAATTCGCCGAGGACAGCGGTCCCATGGCGCATTCGGTACAGCCCGACTCCTACATGGAAATCTCGAATTTCTATACCGTCACAATTTACGAAAAGGGCGCCGAAGTGGTGCGCATGATCAGCAATCTGCTCGGCCCCGAGCGTTTTCGCGCCGGCACCGACCTGTATTTCGAGCGGCACGACGGGCAGGCGGTGACGATCGAGGAATTCGTTGCGGCCATGGAAGACGCAAGCGGGGTCGATCTGAAACAGTTCCGAAACTGGTACCGCCAGGCCGGCACGCCGCTGCTGGAAGTCGAGGGCTTCCATGACGCCGAATCGCAGCGATTCGAATTGCGCGTACGCCAGTCCTGTCCTTCCACACCGGGTCAGGAAAGAAAGGTGCCTTTTCATATTCCCTTGCGTCTGGGATTGCTCGACCCGGCTGGCGAAGAAATCCCCCTGCGTCTTTCCGGAGAACGCAGCGCCGCAAACGACCGGATGCTGGCAATCACCGAAGCGGCGCAGACTTTTGTCTTCGAAGACGTGGCCGAACCTCCGGTGCCCTCGCTGCTGCGGGGTTTCAGCGCTCCGGTGAGACTGGAATTCGATTATGGCGCGGAACAGTTGCTGTTCCTGATGAGCCACGATAGCGATGGTTTCAACCGCTGGAACGCCGCGCAGCAACTGGCCCTGGATTTCATGGGCGAACTGCAAGAGGATTTCCGTGCGGGCAGGGCGCTCAAACTGCCGCGCATGCTTGCCGAGGCGCAGGGCAATGTGCTGCGGGAAGCGGCTGCCTCGGGCGGCGAAACAGACCGGGCCATGCTTGCGGAATTGCTGCGGCTGCCGGCGGAAAGCTACCTCATCGAACAGGCCGGGACCGCGGACGTGGAAGCAATCCACGGGGTGCGGGAGTTCCTGCTCGATGCCCTGGCCCGAGAGCATCACGATGGGTTTGCCGAGGTATTTGCAGGCATTCCCGCCACCGATACGTACCGGGCGGACGCCGACTCCATTGCCGCCAGATCTCTGCGCAATCTCGCCCTTGCGGCCCTGGTTCGCAGCGGCGAAGCAGGATGGCTGGAGCGATGCCGCAGCCAGTTCGCATCCGTCAACAACATGACCGATCAATTCGCCGCCCTTCAGATACTGGTCCACAACCGGGCCGGCGAAGCCGTATTCGAGCGTGTCCTTGGGGATTTCCACCGGCAATGGCGCAAGGATCCTCTGGTGGTGGACCAATGGTTCGGCGTGCAGGCCTCCCGGCCCCGGCCCGATGCCCTGCCCCGGGTGCGGGAACTGTTGCGCCATCCCGATTTCGAAATCCGCAATCCCAACAGGGTGCGGGCGCTAATCGGCGCCTTCTGCGGCCAGAACCATATCAATTTCCACGATGCGTCCGGCGCGGGCTACGAATTCCTCGGCGAACAGGTCATGGCGCTCGACGCCATCAACCCCCAGATCGCCGCGAGGCTCATCACCCCACTCACCCGCTGGCGCAAGTTCAATGAACCCCGCCAGCAAATGATGCGCGAACAATTGCGCCGAATCGGCGGCAGGGAGGGGGTTTCCAGGGACGTGAATGAGATCATTGTGAAATCAATGGCATAACGCTTCAACAACCCACTCCTCGTTGACGGGGTCTTGATGAGGTTTTGATTGACGATGGTGGGGCGGGAAAGTATCATTCGCCGCTTTTGTGGAGTAGGGTCGGCAGGGCTGTATCGGGGTATAGCGCAGTCTGGTAGCGCGCTTGCTTTGGGAGCAAGATGTCGGGAGTTCAAATCTCTCTACCCCGACCAATTCCCGGTTTGATATGGTGACCGTAGCTCAGTTGGTAGAGCCCCGGACTGTGACTCCGGTTGTCGTGGGTTCGAGCCCCATCGGTCACCCCATTTCCTGCGCCCGTAGCTCAACTGGATAGAGCACCGGCCTTCTAAGCCGGTGGTTGCAGGTTCAAGTCCTGCCGGGCGTGCCATTTCCGGTTCGGAGGGAGTAATGCTGGCGATTATCGGCGGGTCCGGGCTTGGCTCATTGCGGGGAGAAATCCGCGGGCTGGAAGTCGAAACCATCGAAGCGATCCGCACGCCATACGGCGGCCCGGTGCAAGTCGACATCTGCCGCAAGGGCGCCAGCCGGGTCGCCTTCCTGCCGCGCCACGCCGCCGGCGACCGGGTGCCGGCCCACAAGGTCAATTACCGGGCCAATCTCTGGGCCCTGCACAGCCTCGGCGTCAGCCGGATCATCGCCACCAATACAGTCGGCGGCATCAGCGACGATCTTCCTCCCGGCGCCATGGCCTTGCCGGAGCAGTTGATCGACTACAGCTGGGGGCGGGAAACCAGTTTTTTCGACGGCGAGGATCAACCGCCCCGGCATGTCGATTTCACCTGGCCTTACGATCTTTCCCTGCGCGAATCCCTGGGCGGCGCCGCGAACAGGGTGGAAAAGAGCGTCAAGTTCGGCGGCATATACGGTGTCCTGCAAGGCCCGCGCCTGGAAACGGCCGCCGAAATCCAGCGCCTGCGCCGGGACGGCTGCCACATGGTCGGCATGACCAGCATGCCCGAGGCGGTTTTGGCGCGGGAACTCGAAATCCCTTACGCCTGCCTCGCGCTCTCCGTCAACTGGGCCGCGGGACTCGGCGAAGGTCCGATCGACATGAAGGACATCAAGCGAGTACACGGCTTCGGCACGGTGGAACTGATCGGGATTCTGGAAGCGTTTGTGGAAATGCGGGATTGATCCCTGGACATGCCATCCCCGGGAGCCTACGGCGCAGACTCCTGGCGCAGCATTCGGAGCTTCGCCAAACTTTCTTCGGATAACAGGCGGATTCTGTCTCGCGCCTGTCGTCCCGCGCGTAGTCGCGGGATATCCCCGAGTTTGGCAGTGCATGCGGCCCACGGCGGGAGACACCCCAATCTCATGGCATCAGCGACGGCCCGAAGGCCCGAAACCCGCAAACTTCCAGTCTATTCCGCCGGCGATTCCACCGGCGGCACGTCGTAGGGGACAATCTGAACCAGAATTCCCATCGCCGGATGGTCGAGATAGTGGAACTCGCCGCTGCGCAATTCGCGTTGCTGGCGCATGGTATAAATCCGGTTGATCGTCGGCGGAGCGGAACCGTCAGCCGTATCCCTGAATTCTTCCGGCGGCGGCGGCGGAAGCGACAATTGACTGCCCGGCGTGCCGCCGAATTCCGCCAGCCAGAGGTCGGCGCCAAAAATTACCCGATCACGGCTCGCGTTGAATTCCAGCGCTACCGAGCCTTGCAATTCCGCCAGCCAACCGTAGCGGTTGCCGCCGGCAACGAAAATCGGCGTCGCGGATCCCGGATCTCCTATCGGTTGGCGCCATACGGCGTCGTAAAGCACCCGATATTGACCCGCCCGCCCGATCGCCTGATTCGTCTGGCGGAAATCGCTGAACGAATCCGGCAACTCCAGAAACGAATCCCGTTGCAGGTCAGGGAAGCGGAAGCCGCTTGCCTCGCGGGCGGGGAAAGGGCCGGTGTCGCGCAATCGCGCGAGTTCGGGGTCAGGCGTTTCCGCTTCGGGCTCAATCGCCTCCGCTTCGCCAGCGGCTGCGAACCAGTCCAGAAAAAGCAGATCGGTCAACTTTCCCAAGCGAATCATCTCCGCAGGAAAAGCCAGATCCAGGTTTTCCGATGGCCAGATTTCCCGCTCGCGGTCGGCGCCGGATTCATTGCTGAAAATCGTCAACTCGATCCGGAACCAGCGTTGGAAGCCCTGGGCTTCGACGGAGCCGGCATGGCTCCAGATGAGCATTCCGGCCAGCAGGGTCAGGATGCGGGCGTGTCTCATGGCTTCAGGCTGTTTGCGCAACGGTCGGGCCCCTTGCGGCAATGCGGTCGAGCAGGGCGTCGATATAGCCGGGTTTGTCGCTGCTGCCCAGGAATTCCGCCTTGAGCTGCAACTGGTTGGCGCCTCCCAGGCTGAAGTCCTTGGGCTCGGTTTCGATCAGCCGGAGCAGGGCGGCGGCGTCCACCGGGGCATTCTCCGCAAATTCGATTCGTCCGCCAGACACAGTAGCATCAATCTTGCGAATGCCGAAATCCCGGCAGCGCAGCTTGAGCTGCTGCAATTGGAACAGGGATTTCAGGGGCTGGGGCAACAGGCCGAAGCGGTCGATCATCTCCACCTGCAATTCTTCCAGCTCCTCTCCGCCGCCACAGGAAGCGATTCGCTTGTACATGATGAGCCGGGTGTGCACATCGGGCAGGTAGTTTTCGGGAATCAGCGCGGGGATTCGCAGATTGATCTCCACCGTGTTTTCCCGTTCCGGGCCGCTGCTTGGCATTCTGCCCTCGCGGATGGCGCGCACCGCATCCATCAGCATCTCCATGTAGAGCGTGAAGCCGATTTTCTGCATGTGGCCGCTTTGCTCTTCGCCGAGCAGTTCGCCGGCGCCGCGGATTTCCAGGTCATGGGAGGCCAGGGTGAAGCCGGCGCCGAGTTCGGTGGCGGTCTCGATGGCTTCGATGCGCTTGCGGGCGTCGGCCCTGAGGGCGCGGCGGTCGGGAATGAGCAGATAGGCGTAGGCCTGGTGGTGGGAGCGCCCCACCCGACCCCGCAACTGATGCAACTGGGCGAGCCCGAACTTGTCGGCACGGCGGATGATAATGGTGTTGGCGCTGGGGATGTCGATGCCGGTTTCGATAATGGTGGAGCAGACGAGCACGTTGTAGCGCTTGTGATAGAAGTCCGCCATGACTTTCTCGAGCTGGCGCTCGGGCATCTGGCCGTGGGCCATGGCAAGCCTTGCCTGGGGGACGATTTCAGCGAGCCTCTCAAGGGCCCGCTCCATGCTGCGCACCTCGTTATGCAGGTAGAAAACCTGGCCGCCGCGCAGCAGTTCGCGGCTGATGGCCTCCTTGACGATGGCGTATTCGTGTTCCCGGACGAAGGTGCGGATCGACAGCCGCTTGGCCGGCGGCGTGACGATCAGCGACAGGTCGCGCATGTCGGCAAGGGCCATGTTGAGCGTGCGCGGAATCGGCGTTGCGGTGAGGGTGAGAATATCCACATTGGCGCGCAGGGATTTCAGCTTTTCCTTCTGCCGCACGCCAAAACGGTGTTCCTCGTCGATGATCAGCAGGCCGAGCTTGCCGTAGTCGATTTTCGCGGTGAGCAGGCTGTGGGTGCCGATGAGAATGTCGATGCCGCCGGATTTTACCCGCTGGAGAATCGCCGCCTGTTCCGCCGCGGTCTTGAAGCGGGACAGGACTTCCACGGTATAGGGCCAGTCGCTGAAGCGGTCGCGGAAATTTTCGAAATGCTGCTGGGCCAGCAGGGTGGTGGGAACCAGCACCGCGGCCTGCCGTCCATTGCTCACGGCGAAAAAGGCGGCCCGCATGGCCACTTCGGTCTTGCCGAAACCCACATCGCCGCAGACCAGGCGGTCCATGGGGCGGGATGAGGACAGGTCCGCCTTGACGGCGTCGATGGCGGTTTGCTGGTCGGCGGTTTCCTCGAAGGGAAAGCTGGCGGCGAAACGTTCGTACTCCGGGGAATCGCAGCGATAGGCGAACCCCTTGCCGGCTTCCCGGCGGGCGTGGATTTCCAGCAGTTCGGCGGCGGCGTCGCGGATTTTCTCCGCCGCCTTTTTCTTGGCGCGTTGCCAGTGCTCGGTGCCGAGCACATTCAATGGCGCCGCTTTCTCGCCCAATTCCCCCATGCCGCCGTAACGGCTGACGAGTTCCAGGTCGGCCACCGGCACATAGAGCTTCGCGCCCCTGGCGTATTCAATGGTGAGGAATTCCGCTTGCTGGCCGTCGCTGAGAATGGTGGCGAGGCCGCGGTATCTGCCTACGCCGTGCTCCACATGGACCACGGCATCGTCGAGATGCAGTTCCGACAGGTTTTTCAGCACCAGGTCCGGATGCTGTTCCGAAGACCGCCTTCGCCGGCGCTGGGCGACCCGGTCGCCGAACAGCATTTCCTCGGTGATCAGGACGAGGCCTTCCTCCGCAAGCCAGAGGCCGCGGTCGATGGGCGCCACGGTAATGCCGATCGACGCATCGGCCTCGATGAATTCCTCCCAATGATCGAACGGGCGGGGCCGCACCTCGATCCGGCCGAGAAGCTGCTGCAGGTTCTCCCGGCGGCCGGGGCTTTCCGCGCAGAACAGCACCCGGGATTCACAGCTTTCGAGGAACTCCGCCAGGGATTCCATGGGCCGCGGCAGGCGGGGATTCATGGCCACAATGGGCAGTGGCCGCAGGTGGAACACTTCCCGGGCGGAATCGGTCATGCGGATGCGTGGATAGCGCTTCAGCCCGGCAAGCGCCTCGTTCACCGGCAGGAAGATTTCATCGGGCTCGAGAATCGGCCGCAGGCTATCGTGGGCCCGGTCCCGGTAACGGCTGGCGACTTCGCCGCGAAATTCCTCGCCGACCCGGTGAACATCGCCGACCTGTACGGCGAGGGTGGATTCCGGCAAGTAGTCGAACAGGCTATAAAGCGAATCGAAAAACAGCGGCAGATAGTATTCGAGACCCGGCGAGGCAAGGCCATCGCTCACATCGCGGTATACCGGGCAGCGCATGGGGTCTACGTCAAAACGTTCCCGGAAGCGCCCGCGGAAGCCGCTGACGGCGGCTTCGTCCATGGGAAATTCCCGCCCCGGCAGCAGGCGGACGTCTTCGAGCCGTTCCCGGGTGCGCTGGGTTTCCGGATCAAAACTGCGCAGGGATTCGATTTCCTCATCGAACAGGTCGATGCGAATCGGCACCTTGCTGCCCATGGGGAACAGGTCCACCACCGAGCCGCGCACGGCGAACTCGGCATGGTCAAGCACGGTATCGACCGCGTGATAGCCGGCGGTAACGAGTTGCTCACGCAACTCGCCGATGGGCAGTTTCTGGCCGATGCGCAAATCCAGGCTGTTCACCGCCACATGGGCCCGGGGCGGTAGTCGCAGCATCAGGCCCGTGACGGGCACCGCAACAACCCCCCGCCCGAGCGAGGGCAGGCGGTGCAGGGTGCTTAGACGCTGGGAGATGATGTCCTGGTGAGGCGAAAAGTTCTCATAGGGCAGGGTTTCCCAGTCGGGCAGGCTGAGTACCGGCAGTTCCCCATGGCGGGAAAGAAAATAGCGCAACTCGCGCAGCAGCCGGTCCGTGGCCTCGGTGTCTTCACAAACCACCAGCAGCGGCCCCCTGGCGCGCAGGGCCGCCTGCGCCAGCGCCAGGCTGTTGGCCGAGTCCTGCCGCAACGGCCAATGACTCGCCTGTCCCGCGCCGGCCGGCAGCGGAGGGTTGAATACTTCAGGCATGAAAATTCGTGGTGAACCGGACGGAACGAGTCAAGGGCCGCGAATTGTAACCCAGTCTCCTCTTCCCGGCGCGCAAAACTCGGCAGCTACTGACACCGGTGGGGCAGGGTTGTACAATCGGGCGTTTGCATCATATGGCTGAATCAAAGAAGGTAAACCGATATGCCACAGATCAACAAGTTAGCAGCCGTTCCCATCTCCCTGGCGCTGGCGGTTTCCGGCGGGTCGGCGCTGGCCCGGGAGGGCGCGAGACCTGATCTGGAAGGAGTCTGGACCAATGCCTCGCGGACGCCGCTGTCCCGGCCCCAGGGAATCGACCGGCTCGTGGTCACCGCCGAGGAAGCGATCGGTATTGTCGAGCAGATGGCCATTGCCGGCATATCCGCCGAGAATATCGAGGCCGGCCCGGCAATCGACCCGGAAACCGGCGCCCCGCCGGAGGGGGCCTACGATTTCGGCCTGCGGGGCTACAACCTGTTCTGGGTCGATCCCGGCGCCACCCTGGCCTATGTCAAGGGGGAATACCGCACATCGCTGATTATTGACCCGCCCAGCGGGCGCGTGCCCAGGCTCGAGACGCCGCGGCTGGATTTCGCCCGCGCCAATTACGGCGCCCGCTATCTCACCGGGGTTGGCGACGCCAGCGGCCCGGAAGCCATTCCCGTTTCCGAGCGCTGCCTGATCGGGTTTGGCAATACCGCCGGCCCCGGCATGATGGGAACCCTCTACAACAGCAGCTACCAGTTTGTGCAGACCGACGGCTACGTGGTGATTTCCGTGGAAATGGCGCACGATGCCCGCATCGTTCCCATATTCGATTCCCCCGAAGAAGCGAGGGCCAATCTGCGACCGGCGTCGCACCAGCCATGGTTCGGCGATTCCCGCGGCTGGTACGAGGACGGCGCGCTCGTGGTGGAGACCGTCAGTATCAACGAGTTGCAGTTGTCCGAAAGCTCGGTGCCCATCACTCGGGACGGGCGCATCATCGAGCGCTTTGAGCGCTATTCCGATACCGAGATCGTCTACACCTTCACCGTGGAGGACGACAATCTCTACAGCCAGCCCTGGACCGCCGAGTTGAGCTATCACGCCATGGACGGAAACCTCTATGAGTACGCCTGCCACGAAGGCAATTACTCCATGGCGGGAATTCTCGCCGGCGCCCGCATCCAGGAAGTGGAAGCCGAATTCGGCGCCGGTTCGGAAGAATAACGGCAGCCGGGCATAAAACCCATGGCCGGGCCGGTGGCAAAGACGCGGGAGTTGATCGACAAGTTCGGTCGGCGGGTGGACTATGTTCGCCTGTCGGTGACGGATCGTTGCGATTTCCGCTGCGTCTATTGCATGACGGAAGAAATGCAGTTCGTGCCGCGCAGGCAGGTGCTGACGCTGGAAGAGTTGTACACCGTCGCCCGCGCCTTTACCGAACTCGGCGTCAGCCGCATCCGCCTCACCGGCGGCGAACCCATGGTGCGCTCGAACGTGATGCATCTGATCGAACGCCTGGGCAAGTTGCCCGGCCTCGATGAGTTGCTGCTCACCACCAACGGCAATCAGCTCGACAAGTATTCAGGGCCGCTGAAGTCCGCCGGCGTGAAACGCATCAATATCAGCCTGGACAGTCTGGATACGGAGAAATTCCGGCGTATCTCGAGAACAGGCAAGCTCGAACGCGTCCTGGCCGGAATCGACGCCGCCATCGCCGCGGGATTCGACCGCCTGCGCATCAATTCGGTCATCATGCGCGGCTACAATGACGACGAAGTGCTGCCGCTGGTGGAATACGCCCTCGACCGCGGCCTCGATATCGCCTTCATCGAGGAAATGCCGCTCGGCGAGGCTTCCGATCACGATCGCGAAGAGACGACCTGCAGCAACGACTGGGTTCGTGAACAGATCGAAAGCCGCTACACGCTGCTCGACAGCGCGGTAAAGACCGCCGGGCCTTCGCGTTACGTCCAGGTGGTCGGCAGCAAATCGCGGGTCGGCTTCATCTCTCCGGTTACGCATAACTTCTGCGCCGATTGCAACCGGGTCCGGGTTACCGTGGAAGGGCGCCTGCTGCTATGCCTCGGCAATGAGCATTCGATGGATCTGCGCGCGATATTGCGCGACGGCGAGAAAGATTTCGACGATCTGAAGACCGCCATCGTCGCGGCCATGGATCTGAAACCGGAGCGGCATTACTTCTACGACAAGGAACATGCCCAGCCGGTTCGACTGATGAACATGACCGGCGGATAGGCCGCATGGCTGCGGAAACTTCCCTCAATCTGTCCGTCGTCACCGTTTCCGATACCCGTACCGCGGAAACCGATACTTCCGGCGCGCTGCTCGCGGAGAAATTGCAGGCGGAAGGCCACAGGCTGCATTCGCGGAACATCGTCAAGGACGATGTCTATCAACTACGCGCGCTGGTCTCGAAACTGATCGCCGATCCCGAAGTGCAGGGCATTCTGACCACGGGAGGCACCGGTTTTACCGCTCGGGACAATACGCGCAAGGCGATCACGCCGCTGTTCGATGTCGAAATCGAAGGCTTCGGCGAATTGTTCAGGCAGATTTCGTTTACCGAAATCGGCAGTTCCACGGTGCAGTCGAGGGCCTTCGGCGGGCTAGCCAACGGCACCGCCATCTTCTGTCTTCCCGGTTCGACCGGCGCCTGCCGCACCGGATGGGACCACATCATTCGCGAACAACTCGACAGCGGCCACAAACCCTGCAATTTCGCGGAAAGGATTTAGGCAAAAAAAAGCCGGGCCGCGATTGGCCCGGCAAACGGACAAAAAGAAGGGCTTGGGGAAAGCCCTTCAAGAGGAGAATCAAACCGTCGCAAATACGATCAGCGCTGGAACGGCCAGGGCGGCCGCGACTAGCGCCAAACTGACAACGGTAGCCTCCAAAACCGGCAAATACTTGATCATTACGTTGCGCATCTCACTTCTCCTTTATCGATCCCCCGAAAAATGTGTCGTGTTACTTAAAACGTTGCGAATGGTAACACATTGCTGCGATTAAGTAACACTTGCTGCTCTATTTGGTAACACTTTGTTAAATTTCAATAGTGAATCGTGAAAAAAATCAGGGAAATCCGATGCGAATCATGACTTTCAATTGCAACGGCGTGCGCGCCGCGGAAAGAAAAGGTTTCTTTACCTGGCTGAAAGGCCGGGACGTGGACCTGGTCTGCCTGCAGGAAACCAAGGCCCAGGAAGAGCAACTGCTCGATCTCGAACGCAAGGCCGGCAAGCCCGTTTTCCACCCGGAAGGCTTCCATTGCTATTACTTCGACGCCGTGAAGAAAGGCTATTCGGGCACCGCGGTGTATTCCCGCAAGCAGCCCCAAGTCGTGCAACGCGGCTTCGGTTTCGAGATGGCCGATACCGAGGGCCGTTATCTGCAAGTCGACTTCGACGGCCTTAGCGTGATTTCGCTATACCTGCCTTCCGGTTCGGCGGGGGAGGAGCGGCAGCAACGCAAGTTCGCCTTCATGGACGCATTCATGGCGCACATGCGCGAACTGCGCGACCATGACCGCGAATACGTCATCTGCGGCGACTGGAACATCTGCCACAAGCAGATCGATCTGAAGAACTGGCGCTCAAATCAGAAGAACTCGGGTTTTCTGCCCGAAGAGCGCGCCTGGCTCGACACCTTGTACGACGAAGTCGGTTACGTGGACGCCTTTCGCCTGGTCAACCGGGAAGCCGAACAATACACCTGGTGGTCCCAGCGGGGCGCGGCCCGGGCGAAGAACGTCGGCTGGCGGCTGGACCTGCACGTGATTACGCCGGGACTGGCGGAAACGGTAAAATCGGCCGAAATCGTCGACGGCATCGATAAGTCGAACGAAAATTTCTCGGACCACGCGCCGTTGACGCTGCAATATGATCTGCAGGTCGACTGAAGGAGGCCGCCATGTGGAAGAAAGTGAAACTGATCGTTCTTGGCCTGACTCTGTCTCTCGCCGCACTTGTCCTGCCGGCCCAGGCACAGGGTCTGTTTGCGGTGATCGACACGAGCAAGGGGGTGATGCGCGTGGAACTGAACCACCGCGCCGCTCCGACCACGGTGGCCAATTTCGCCAATCTGGCGCTGCGCGGATTCTATGACGGCCTGACTTTTCATCGCGTCGAGCGGAATTTCATGGCCCAGGGCGGCGATCCGCTCGGAACGGGCATGGGCGGTCCCGGATATCGCTTCGCCGGCGAATTGATCCTCAAGCACAACCAGCCGGGCATCATTTCCATGGCAAATTCAGGGCCGGGCACCGACGGCAGCCAGTTCTTCCTTACGCACCTGGCCACGCCGCATCTAGACGGCCTGCATTCGGTTTTCGGGCGGGTAGTGGAAGGGGCGCAAATCGTACGGCAGATCGAAAGGCGGGACCTGATCAATTCGATCACCATCGAAGGCGATCCGGCGCCGGTTTTCAGCCGCCGCCGCGCACAACTGGAGGAATGGAACGCAATCCTCGACCGCGAATTCCCCGACCTCGGCCCCGCGCCGGAGTTCTAGGCGCGTTTCCTGACCGCGCCCGCGGAATCGGACTCGCCGGCTTTGGCGGGCTGCTCGGGCATTTCCATGTAACGCGCCAGGAAGGGCATCTGGCCGAATACGAACACCACGGTGATGATCAGATTGCCGAACACCTTGAACTGGATCCAGGCGGCTTCGCTCAACATGTAGGCCACGGCCAGATTGACGGCGCCGAGCAGGAGGAAATACACGATCCAGATATTGTTCAGCCGCAGCCACATTTCCCTTGGCATTTCCACGGCATGGCCCAACATGTGCTGCAGCGCCGGTTTGCTGCCGATATAGCGCGAGCCAAGGAAGATCGCCGCGAATATCCAGTTCACCAGGGGCGCTTTCCATTTGAGGAAATTGACGTCGCGCAGGAGAAAGGTTGGGATGCAGAACACGACCACGGCGCACAAGGTGATCCATTCGAACTTGTCGAGGCGCTTGTAGGCGAGGAAAAGCGCGCCGTAGACGATCACGGAAGTCGCCAGCAATACTTCCGCGCCACTGTAGATGCCGCCGAAACTATGCTCGAAGCCGGCAATGCTCACCGGCCTTTCGTCCATGGCCCAGACTAAAAAGAAGGCCAGTAATGGAATGTAGCTTGCAACCTGTTTCATACAACCATGTTAATCCAATCGCGCCCGGCTTGTCTTGGCTTCGAACCGCCGCGGCTGCGATGTGGGGGTACAGCGGATGCCGTAAATACATCCTTCAATCATTCAGTTCGGATAGGTTGTGCAAGCCGTCCCTGGCGCGAGGCTGTCGACTCCGACAAACCCCAGCCTTGCCATCCATGGCAAGTCGTTCGGTCCTCAAGAAGCGTTGCTTCTTGTCGGCTGCGCCGACCGGCCCTCACCCTCGCACGCCCGCTGTACCCCCACATCGCAGCCGCGGCTCACATTGTGCAAAATCCATGGATTCGGGCTTCGAAGTCTTTATGAAAATTGCGGGGTGGAAACTCTAATTCTTGTCAACGGGTTGGGCGGGGTGTAGTGTTGTTCGGGATAACTTGCGGAGGCGCCATCATGTTTGACACGAAAGCCTTTTACCGCCTTGTTCTGCCGGTTTTTCTCTTGCTCGCGGCCACTGTTTCGCTGGCGCAGGAGAGCGACGAAATTCCGCGTCTGGCCAGTGGTCACCCTGATTTGCAGGGTACCTGGGATTTTCGCACGATTACGCCGTTGCAGCGGCCTCGGGAGTTTACGGACCAGGAAGTATTGACCGCCGACCAGGCGGCGGAGTTTGAGATTGCCAGGCAGGAGCAGCTCGATCGGGATAACTTTACGGACACGACGACTACCGGGGACTATAACCAGTTCTGGTATGACCGGGGGACGGAAATTCTCGGGTCCAATCGTACTTCGTTGATCACTTATCCTCCCGACGGGCGCATTCCAGAGTTGACCGAACAGGCCCAGGAGCGCAACGAGGCGCGACGCGAGGCAGCGACCCTGAATCACGGCATCGAAGTCAGGCCGCTTTCGGAGCGCTGCATCATGGGATTCAATTCCGGGCCGCCGATGCTGCCCAGCGCCTATAACAACAATGTGCAACTGGTTCAGACCGGGGAACACTTCCTCATCCACAACGAAATGGTGCACAACGCGCGCATCGTGAAGATGGGCGCGAGCGAATACCGCCAGGCGCCGCGCGACTGGGAAGGCGATTCCATCGGTTTCTGGGATGGCGATACGCTGGTAGTGGAAACGCGTTACTTCGCACGGGCCACGTCGTTCGGCAATTCCAGCGAAAACATGGAACTGACGGAAAAATTCTGGCTGATCGACGCCGACACCCTCGGCTACGAATTCACCATCAGCGACCCGACCACCTGGACCGATTCATGGACAGCCATGTTCCCCATGCGCAGAGCCGTCGAACCGATCTATGAATACGCCTGCCACGAAGGCAACTACAGCATGTCAGCCATCATGGCCGGCTGGCGCACCCAGGAAGTCATAGCCGAATTCAACCCCGAAGAAGATTAGGCTCCTGCCCAACGCACGACGTGAGCCGCTGTCGCGGTAGGGGAGTACAGCGGGCGTGCGAGGCAGGATGCCGAGCCCGGAGCCTACATGTATGGTCCGCCCCGCGTTTGCAAGTGTGAAGTTCGTGTGATGGGCAACACAGGAATCGGTTGCGAACATGTATACGGCCTCTGTGTCGGAGCGCTTCGCTCCGGGGCCCTGAGGGGTTCCGC
>JAJDSZ010000048.1 GCA_022827425.1 Pseudomonadales bacterium
CCCCAGGACGAATGGGCCGAACTCGACGTGGACAGCCGCGCCGAAATGCTCGCGCGCCAGGGCGTACGCGCGCCCTTGCAGGACGAACTCATGGTGGCCGACCCGGAAACCCTGCAGCCCGTACCGAAGGACGGCAAATCCATGGGCGAAATCTTCATGCGCGGCAACCTCGTAATGAAGGGCTACCTGAAAAACCCGCGCACCACCGAAGCTTCCTTCAACGGCGGCTGGTTCCATTCCGGCGACCTGGCCGTCTGGCACGAGGACGGCTACTGCCAGATCAAGGACCGCTCCAAGGACATCATCATTTCCGGCGGCGAAAACATCTCCTCACTCGAACTCGAATCCGTAATGTTCCGCCACCCGAAAATCCTCGAAGCCGCCGTAGTAGCCTCGCCCGACGAAAAATGGGGCGAAGTCCCCTGCGCCTTCGTCTGCCTGAAAGACGGCGAACAAATGACCGAGCAGGAATTCACAGCCTACTGCCGCTCCGAACTGGCCGGCTTCAAAATGCCGAAGAAGGTCGTCTGGGGCCCAATCAAGAAAACCTCCACCGGCAAAGTCCAGAAATACCTGCTAAGGGAACAAGCCACCTCCGCCCCCTACATCCGAAAATAGCGGCCTCGGAGCCTGCGCTTTCAGTTTTTTCCCAGCGTTCGCGGCCAGATATCCGTTTCGCGCATTGACCGAATTACTTCGCCATCACTCCCACATTGCATTGCGGCGCGATACGCCCAATTATTCGCACAAGGCGCGATTCGACTATAGTCAAGCGGCGCGACGGGCGCGGGCCAGGTCGAATGCGGCTTGCAGACGCATCCAATGCTCTGCGGTGCTCCAGCCTATCGCCTCCAGCGCCAGGGCGCTTCTGGGCGTTATCGAGGCGCGACCGTTCAGCAGCCTGTGCAGACTGCTTCGATCCATGTTCAACCTCGCCGCAATTTCATTCTGCGTCAATCCGCTTGCCGTCACGGAGTCACGAAGACACTCGCCGGGGTGCGAGGGATATTGAAATTCGTTCATGTTCGGGTCTCCTGGGTATTCTCTGAAAAATTGCATCCATGGAATTTTTCATTGTCGCAAAACCAAAGCGTGGTTTTTTTTGCTCACGAATTCAATGGCTTGCTCCAGTTACGGCCAGGTCTTCACGCAGCAAATGCAGCCGGAAACCGGGATCATTCAATTCTTCGGGTTTCTCCGCCACATTCAGTCGCGAAAGAATCCGTGCCAGCCTCACGGCCAGATTGGCGGGAACGCCCCTGCTGTCCAGGCCACCCGAAAGATGGAATCGCCGTAACGCCTTGTGCTTGATTTCCACTTCCGGAATCGTGCCAGAATGTTGCGTGAAACGCAACACTCGCGGAGCATCGCTATAGTGTGGCTAAATCTGCCGGAGACTGGCGCCGTGTTGCCGCGCAACGCCTGCGGCGGGCCGGAAGACACGGAACCATTTACGGCGTCCGCTGCACACACCCACGCCGTCAGCGGCGGGTCGAAGTCAATACCCCAGTTTACAGTTGCCGGCAGCTAAGCTAATGTTCCCGATGGAAATACCAGTTTGAGCCATCCGGGGAATACCGATGAGAACGATGTTGACAGGATTGCGCTGCCTGGGCCTGCTGATCGCAGGTCTCGCCGCCGGACAAATCGCCGCCCAGGAGCAGGTGGTGGAGTCTGACACCCACCGCTTCGAGGAAGTGGCCGAAGGCGTCTGGCACGTCATGGGGACAGGCGCCGTCCACACCATGAGCAACGCCATGGTGCTCGTGGGCGAATTCGACACCCTCGTGGTCGATTCCCACGTCACCCCCGCCGCGGCCCGGGCGCTCATCGATTCGATCCCCGCAATCACCGACAAACCCGTGCGCTACCTCGTCAACAGCCACTACCACTTCGATCACGCCCACGGCAATCAGGCTTTTCCCCAGGGCGTGGAAATCATCGGCCATGAGTTCACCCGGGCGAAACTCAATGGCGAGATCGGCAATGTGCTGGAAGAAACCACCTTTCGCAGCTTTTCCGATCCGGTGCCGACTCTGGTCGCCCAGCTCGAGGAACAGGCGGCCAATGAAAACGACCCGCGCCGCCGCGCCGAACTCGAAGAACGCCACCGGGTGCAAAGCGACTACATGAACGCCATCGGGGAAGTCGCGCCCACTCCGCCCAACATCACCCTGGAGCGCAAGATGACCCTGTTCCAAGCCGTCGCGGAAGGCAGCCGGGAGATTCAACTGCATCACTTCGGCCGCGCCCATACCGGCGGCGATGTGTTGATCTTCCTGCCCGGGGAAAGAGTCGTCTTCACCGGCGACATGATGCTGCCGGGCCTGGCCTACATGGGCGACGGCCACGTGGACGAATGGCCCGCCGCGCTGGATGGGCTGAAGTCGCTCGATTTTGACATCTGGCTGCCTGGGCACGGCCCGGTCATGCGTTCCCGGGAGCCCATCGACAACTTTCAGGCCTATCTCCGCGACCTCTGGGACACGGTGGCCGGAATGCGCGAGAGCGGCGTTTCCCCCGGGGAAGCCGCCGCCACCATCGACATGACCCATCACGCCGCCAACTTCCCCCAGATCCAGGGCCCGGGCGCCGACCCCAGGGCCATCAACCGCATCTACCAGTTGCTGGATAGCAGATAGCTTCCATCCGGGAGCCTGCGCCGCAGGCTCCCGGGAGGCAATGCGGTCAGGAGCAAAAAATTCTTTGACTGTGTTCCATATCATGCCATTATGCTCGAACAAACGGTTGTTCCTGGATCAATTGGCGGCAACATTGCACAACTTGAGGACACGGAAAATGGAAAATCAAGCAAGAAGAATCGGGTCGCTCATTACCGCGGCAGCGCTGTTTCATGTGGCCTGGGCGCCGCCGGGGGCATTCGCCCAGGACGATGGCGTCAGGCGAATCGAAGAAGTGACCGTGACCGCGGAGCGCAGGGAAGCATCGATCCAGGACACATCCATTTCCATTACCGCGCTGACCGCCGAGTCGCTGGACGACTTCGGCATTCGCAATCAGGAAGATTTGCAGAACTTCGTTCCGGCGACGACGATCCAGCCCTACGATTCGACGATTCGGGGCGTGGGCCGGAATTTCCGCGCCCTCGGCGGCGACCCGGGTGTCGCCACCTACATGAACGGCATCTATTCCGAGGACTTGCTGACGGCCACCGCCGCCACCTTCTGGGATGTGGAGAGAATCGAAATCCTGCGCGGACCCCAGGGCACGCTGTATGGCCGCAACGCCGTGGGCGGCGCCATCAACGTGCTGTACAACCCACCCGGGGACGAGTTGGATTATTCCGTCAAATCGATTCTCGGAAACTTCGGCACCAGTGAACTGTATGGCATGTTCAACACGCCGCTGATGGAAGACACCTTGTCCACCCGGGTGAATTTCAGCCTCCGCGACCGCGACGGCATCGTGAAGGATATCGGAGGCCATGACTCCATTGACGGCCTGGGCACGGAAAACGTGGCCGGCCAGTTCCGGTGGACGCCAAGCGATACCGTGGAGGTGAACGTCCGGCAGAACTTCATGACCATCGATCGTTCCTTCGGCGGCGCCAATGGCGCCGGCCTCGTGGTGCTGAACGAAGGAGGCTCCCCCAATCGCGTGACCGACGCCCTGGTGCCCGGCTATCGCCTTATCGATACCGGCAACACCGACATGGCCAATTACGACAGCAACAACTGGTACGACCAGGGCCAGCCCATCCTGAATTTTGTCAATCCCGCCACGGGAAGCCTCGACCAGGCCCAGCGCAACCGCCCGGGAATAGACTTCGGGGACTTCAACGGCTTTCTCAATGCCGCGGCCTCCCTGGACGGTTTCAACATGACTTCCCCCGCCACCGCGGACAGATACAATGCCTGTGTCTTCCCGGGGGATATCAACGGGGACGATCTCTGTGCGGCGACCAATGGCTTGAACCGGGAAGTCTTTGAGCAGCAGGGCACGCAGTTCAGCGCTTCCTGGGATGTCAGCGACCGTCTGGAACTGAAATACCTGTTCGGCTTCAACGAACTCACCTACAAGCGCAATACCGACGATGACAATACCGCGAGCCTGTTCCATGATCGTCAGTTCTACGTGAACCACGAAGCCGACTACACCTCCCATGAGATTCAGGCTTTCTACGACATCAGCGATTCGGTATCGATCACCTCGGGCTATTTCGTCTACGACGCCACCATCGATCAGCGCGGCGATTTTCATTCGACCCTGGCCGATTCGCGAATGCGCGTCCCCTATGAGGACAACACGGCCCTGAGTGCGCCGGCGGCGGCGGCCATCGGCGCGCCGGGCCTCGCCGGCATCAACGCATCCACCCTGGCCTTCCAGGGCAGGCCAATGGTCAATCTGTTCAGCGCCAGGGAATCCTGCAACGTGGCAAGCCCCGCGGAATCCTGCCAGCGCAATGGCGGCGGCAATAACCTGCAAACCTCCGCCTGGTACGGTGACGACGGCAGCAATCCCGCCCTGAACGTGCTCAACGGCCCGGCAACCGCCGGCTCGGACCTGCTCTACGCCACCCAGACCGCGCGGGAAGCCTTCGCGGCCTATACCCAGGGCGTGTGGAACATCAACGAGACTTTCGACCTGACCCTTGGCCTGCGTTACGCCGAAGACCAGGTAACCGCGGAAGAAAACCTGTGGCGTTATTCGGAAACCGGCGCCACCTCCTTTCTCGCGCTGTACGGCGGCCTGGCCGTGGTCAACCGCGTCAATGGCGGCCTCGTGGCGGACGCCGACGGCAACATGATCGTTCCCACGGAAAAGGTGACCAATGGCGGTATTCCCTTTGCCCTGAGCGTGTACCGGCCCTTCGTGAGAACCGACCGCAAGACCACCGGGAGAATCAATCTCGACTGGAACGTAAGCGATTCGGCGCTGATCTATTTTTCCGCGACTTCGGGCTACCGCTCCGGGGGGTACAATCTGGTGTTCTTCAGCAATACGCCCACCTATGATCCCGAAGAGCTGGTTGCCTACGAGATCGGCTACAAGACCGATTTCCTGGACAATACCCTGCGCATCAACGGCTCGTTCTATCTCTACGACTACGACAACATTCACACCGTCGGCACCGAAGTCACCTCCATCGGCGGAACCACCACATCGGTGCTGGAAGCTCCCGGCGCCAGGGTTCTGGGCGCCGAAGCGGAAGCGCTCTGGCTGGTGAACGACAATCTGACCCTCGGCGGCAATTTCAGTTTCACGCCCAGCGAATACAGTGCGGACCTGCTGATCAGCGACAGCAGCAACAGCAATGTGCCGGGCTCCCTCTATCCCGAGTTTGAAAGCCTGACCCAGAACATCAATGGCAATCAGCTCCTGCAGGTGCCGGAAGGAAAGGCCACCGCCTGGGGCAGTTATCTGGTTCCGCTCTCCGGCGGTTCGCAAATGGAGTTGTTCGGCATCTTCAGTTGGACCGATGAAGTGTATTTCTCGCCCTTCCAGTCCGCGGCGGAAAAAGCCGAAGCCTACAGCCGCACCGACCTGCGGGCCACATGGACTTCAAATGCCGGCAACTGGGTGGTGAGCGGATTCGTCAATAACATCTTCAACGATGTGGCCAATCTGCAGATCCTTCGCCAGGGGGAGGCGGAATTCTTCCGCCACAACGCCGGCACCACCGTGCCAAGGCTGTACGGCGTGGAATTGACTTATTCGTATTGAGAACCTTATGCGACCGGGCGCGGTCGCTGGGTCTCGTCGGAAGGAGCCCGCCTGACAGGGCCGGGGCTTCACATCGAGTAGCCTTTTTCGTCGTGCTCGGTGATATCCAGGCCCATTTGCTCCTCGTCGGCGTCCACCCGCAGGCCCATGGTGGCGTCCACCCCTTTCACGATGAGCCAGGTCAGCGCGCCGGTGTACAGGCCGATGGCGGCGACACCGGTGACTTGCACCAGCAATTGCGAACCCATGCTCATGCCGTCGGGCATGCCGGTTCCGGTGATGCCGCCGACGCCATGGACGGGGAAAACATCCAGCGAATCGACCCCGACGCCCTGGAAAAATGCCTTGCCGAGCCCGCCCCACCAGGCGGATTCCGAAGGGCCGAAGGCGATACTGTAGCCCACCAGCAGCCAGAGGATGGAAATCATCACGGCGATGGAGAAGCACTGCATCAGCACCGACAGCACGTTCCGGGTCCGCACCAGGCCGGCATAGAACAGCGACAGCCCCGGCAGGGTCATGAACAGCACCAGGGCGGTGGAGGTGAGAATCCAGGAAGTATTGGCGGCATCGAGGCCATCCTGGGCCAGGGCGAGCCTGGGCAGCAGGGCGCAAGCCAACGCCAGCAGCCACGGGGACCATCGGGGGGCGGGGTTCATTGCATTCACCTTCATCGCATCGTGGCGGAAACCGCGGGTCTTCTCCTACAGCGCATCGTCGCCGGTTTCACCGGTGCGGATGCGGATCGACTGTTCCAGGCTGCTGACGAAAATCTTGCCGTCGCCGATCTTGCCCGTGTTGGCCGCCTTGCAGATCGCTTCCACCACCTGGTCGGCGAGCGCGTCGGGCGCCACGATCTCGAGTTTGACCTTGGGCAGAAAATCGATCACGTATTCGGCGCCGCGATACAGCTCGGTGTGGCCTTTCTGCCGCCCGAAACCCTTGACTTCGGTCAGGGTCATGCCGCTGACGCCAAGCTCGGAGACGGCTTCCCGCACATCGTCCGCCTTGTAGGGTTTGATGATTGCAACGATCAGTTTCATGTCTCGTCTCCTGTTACCGGGGCAAGCACGCCGATCCTGAGGCCGTGTGACTCTATCACGCGGCCAAGCCGGCAGGCAAAGAAGAGGGGAATCCACAGTGGTAACCTTTGCCGGGCGGTTTCGTCTTGCAGAACATATGAACGCGGAATATCAGCGAGCGGTGGAACAGTACGGACCCAGGGTGTACGCCTTTGCCAGCTACAGCTTGCGCAACCGGCAGGACGCCGACGACGTCAGCCAGGAAGTGCTCATCAAGCTCTGGCGGCATTGGCGGTCCATCGATCCGGAAAAGATTCTGGCCTGGCTGATGCGGGTGACCCGCAACGCCGTGGTGGATCACGTCCGCCGTCAGCAACTGGCCGATTCCCGGGTGGACTACCGCATCGAGCCGGAAAGCCAGGCGGGGGCGCCGCACCAGACGGGCCAGCGGGACCAGGGCGAGGCCCGGGACAGGGAACGCCTGCGCCGGGCCCTGCTCGAATCGATCCAGGCCCTCGACGAGCCATTTCGTTCGCTGCTCATTCTGCGCGACATCCAGGGCATGAGTTACGCCGATATCGGGGGCGCGCTGGAATTGAGCGAAAGCCAGGTGAAAGTCTATCTTCACCGCGGCCGCGGAAAACTGCGCGACAACGAGGAACTGCGGCGCATGTTCAGCCGGGTCCACGGCATCGGGCAGGACCGGGGGCAGGGCGCGGCAGCCGGCAGCCCGGGCAACCACAACCGGCCGCCGCCGTTACAGGCGGCGCGGTACAGCAGCGGATAAGGCCATGAGCAACAGCAACAAGATTACAAGCAGCATCTTGCAGATGCGGATCGACAATCTGCTCGATCAGGAACTGGAGCCACAGGAACAGCGGAAGCTGCTGGATCAGATCCATTCCTGCCCCGATAGCGGCCGCGAGTATCTGCTCGCCCGGGCCATGCATGACGCCATGCTCGACATGCCCCGGCCCGAAATGCCGCCGGAACTGCTTGCGAGTGTGTACCGGCAAACCATCCGCAAGCGGGTTTCCCTTGCGGATCGATTGCGGGAACTGGCCGGCGGGGCTTTCCCGGCGCCCGCCCGGCGGCTGGCGGTTCCGGCCTTTGCGGCGCTGGCCGCGGTGGCGGTATGGCTGCAATTCAGCCCATCATCGCCCCAGGACGCGCCGCCGCTGCCGATCGCCCAAACTCCCCGGGCGATCGATACCGAACAGTATTCGCGCGAGGAACTGATCGTGGCCATCGAGGACCTCAACACCACGATCCAGACCTTGAACGAGATCACCGAATCCATGCGTACCCGGCTCGGCGACAGGATGATCAACCTGCCGGTAATCAGCATGCCCGCGCTTTCCATCGACAATGTGGACAGCGGCGCCGCCGCATCCGCGATCGATGATCCGATCTAGCGCCGGCATTTCATCCCCTCAAGGAGAGCAATCATGAAATCAACAAGACAATTCCTTTCGGCCTGGGCCCTTGCAGCCTGCAGCGCATTTGCCGCCGCCGCCGAGGAGCATCCGGGCTATGTGGATTTTTCCACCCTCTACGGCCTCATCGACACCGACCCCGTGGTGGAGGTCACCCTGCGCGAACCCCTGCTCAGGCTGATCACCGAAACGATTCCCCAGGATGACTCCGAGGCGGTCAACTTCGTGTCGCGGCTGCTGAACATTCGGCTCAACGTCTATGAGGACATCGCCGGCGATATGGGACAGTTGGCGGAGAACATGGAGCAGATCTCCTCGGGCCTCGATGACGCCGGCTGGGAACGCGTGGTGCGGGTGCGGGAGGAAGACGACCAGGTGGACATCTTCCTGCGCTTTTCCAATGACGAGGAAGTCATCTACGGCATCGCCCTGATGGTGGTCTCCGACGACGGCGAAATGGTGCTGGGAAATATCGTCGGCGATATCAGCCTGGATGACATCAGCGCCCTCGGCCGCCGTTTCGACATCGACGAACTCGAGGATTTCCACGAGCGGGAACGGAGGTAAATCGATCCGTTGACTGAACCGTCAACGCGGCGAAGCCTCCTTCCCCCGTCATCCTGCGCGCAGGATGACGGGGGTGCGGCAGGCGGGATGACGGAAAAATCGGGAGCGGAATCTGTTAGCATCACAGCTCTTTCCGCACCACGGACACGCAGTCCCAGTGATCGAGCTACGCGGCGTCAGCAAGAGCTATGACCAGGGCGCGAACTTCGCGGTCGGCGGGGTCAGCCTCGAAGTGGCCAGCGGCGAACTGCTCGGCCTGATCGGCGCCTCGGGCTGCGGCAAGACCACCACCCTCAAGATGATCAACCGGCTCGAAGAACCTGACGAGGGGCAGGTTCTCATCGAAGGCCGGGACGTCATGGCCAGCGACCCCCAGACCCTGCGGCGCAACATCGGCTATGTATTCCAGGGAATCGGACTTTTTCCCCACTACAGCGTGATGGAGAACGTCGCAGCCGTGCCCCGGCTGCTGCGCTGGAGCCAGGCCAAAACCCGGCAATGCTGCCAAGAAGCCCTTGCGCTCGTGGGTCTGCCCGCCGGGGAATACGGCGACCGCAATCCGGCCCAGCTATCCGGCGGCCAGCAGCAGCGGGTGGGGGTCGCCCGGGCTCTCGCCGCGGCGCCGGAGGTCATGCTCATGGACGAGCCTTTCGGCGCCCTGGACCCGGTCACCCGCGGCCAGCTCCGGGACGAGTTCCGCTCGATCCAGCGAAAACTCGGCCTCACCGTCATTCTGGTCACCCACGACATGATGGAAGCCCTGTTGCTCGCGGACCGCATCGCGGTCATGAAGCGGGGCAGGGTATTGCAGGTGGGCACCCCGAAGCAGTTGCTGGAGTCGCCGGAGCACGAATACGTCAGCGAAATGGTGGAAATGCCGCGGCAGGAAGCCATCCGCCTTGACCGCCTGATCCAGCCCGAAGCCGGCCCCCTTCGCCATTAACCCGCCGCCACCCGATGAATGACAATCTGCGCGAACAGTTGCTGCTGCTGCCGGCCTACCTCGAAGGGCATCTGCTGCTGACCCTGATTGCCCTGGGCCTTGGCATTGCCGTGAGCGTTCCCCTGGGCGTGCTCGCCAATCAGCAGCCGCTGCTGAAGCGTCCCCTGCTGGTTTTTGTCAGCGTCCTGCAAACGATTCCCAGCGTGGCGATTCTGGCTCTTACCGTGGCTGCCCTCGGCGGCCGCATCGGCCTGCTGCCGGCGCTGATCGCCCTGCTGCTCTACAGCATGCTGCCCATTGTGCGCAATACCGTCACCGGGCTGGAGAATGTGGCCGAAGACGTGGTGGAAGCCGCCCGGGGCATCGGCATGTCGCCCGGGCAGATTCTCACCCGGGTGCGCCTGCCCCTGGCCTTGCCGGTCATCATCGCGGGCATTCGCACCGCCGCGGTCTGGACCGTGGGCCTGGCGACGCTTTCCACCCTGGTGGGCGCCACCAGTCTTGGCAACTACATCTTCACCGGCCTGCAAACCCGCAACCTGGTCGCCGTCACCGTGGGCAGCATCGCCGCGGCGGTCATGGCGGTGATCCTCGACGCCATCATCGGCGGCATCCAGTGGCTCGCCGAAAACCGCAACAACGAAGCCGCCGCGGGACGCTACCGCAAGGTATTCGCCGCGGTCGGCGGCGCCCTGGCGCTGGGGCTCGGCGTTTCGGCCTGGAGCCTGCTGCCGGAGCCGGAAGCCGACTTCACCGTCGGCGGCAAGGGTTTTACCGAACAGCACATCATCGCCGGTCTGCTCGCCGCGGAACTCGAGGCCGCGGGCTTTCGCGTCGAGCAGCGCCTCGGCCTCGGCACCCAGGTCATCTTCGAAGCCACCGCCAACGCCACGGTGGACGCCTATCTCGAATACAGCGGCACGGTATGGGCCAATGTCATGAACCGCGGCGACAATCCCGGCCGCGCCGCGGTGCTCGGGGCAGTCATCGACCATGTGGAAACCCGCGTCGGCATGAAAGTCATCGGCCCGGCGGGATTCCAGAACCTCTATGCCCTCGCCATGCGCAGGGACCGGGCGCGGGAACTCGGCGTCAGCAGCATCGAGGACCTGATCCCCATCGCCCGGGAACTGGTCGCCGGAGGCGATCTGGAATTCTTCGGCCGCCCGGAATGGATTGCGGTGCGCGACGCCTACGGCATCGATTTTGCGCAAAAGCTCACTTTCGACACCACCCTCATGTACACCGCCGTGGATGAAGGCCAGGTGGACCTGATCACCGCCTACACCAGCGACGGCAGAATCGCCCACTTCGACCTGCTCGTGCTCGATGATCCCCGCAACGCCATGCTGCCCTACGACGGTTTCCTGCTCGCCTCCGGCGAGGCGGCCCGGAACCCCGCGTTCTCCGCCGCGCTGTCCGCCGTCGCCGGTCGCATTTCCGACGAAATCATGCGCGAAGCCAACCGCATCGTGGACGTGGAAGGCCGTCCCGTCTCCGCCGCCGTTGCATATCTCCGCGGAGCGATCCATGGCGAAAACTGAGCCCGAAGCCACTCCGGTTTCCATATCGGCCCACGTCCCCGAAGGCATGCCTGCTCTCGACCTTGGCGGTCGCCCGGTTTCCTTTTTCGAATTCTGGCCCAGTTGGCTGATGTATCTCCCCGTGGCCATCCAGTGCCTGCTCCTCGGCCTGCGCCACCGCAGCATGAGCCTCCCGCTCATCGCCAATCCCGCCGTCCCCCTGTCCGGCATGGCGGGCGTCCCCAAATCCACCATCCTCCAACTCGCCGGCCCAACCGCCAACCAGTCCATCCTTCCCTGGACCACTATCACCACCCCAACCACCCAACCCGCATTTCTCGCACAAACACTAGCCGCCATGAATAAGTCCGGCCTCGATTTCCCCATCGTCGGCAAGCCCGACATAGGCTGCCGGGGCGCCGGCGTCAAACTCCTGCCAGACAGCCATTCCCTCAATGCCTACCTGAACCGGTTCCCCCCTGGCGCCGCCATTCTCCTGCAGAAACTGTCCGATTTTGAACCCGAAGCCGGCGTCTTCTACGTCCGCGACCCAAAAACCGAAAAAGGGCAAATCACCTCGCTGACCCTGAAATATACCCCCTACGTGGTGGGCGATGGCGTGCGCACTCTCGCCGAACTCGTGGCCGCGGACCCCCGGGCCGGCGGCCTGACACGCCTCTACGAGGAACGCAATGCCCGCCACTGGCGGGAAGTCATTCCCGAAGGCAGGCCGCACCGCCTGGTATTCTCCGCCAGCCACTGCCGCGGCGCGGTTTTCCGCGATGGCGGCCATCTCGTCACCCGGCAACTGACCGGGGCCCTGGACCGGATTTTCGACGACATCCCGGGCTTCTACTACGGCCGCCTCGACCTGAAGTTCCGCGATGTGGACAGCCTGCGGGCGGGGTGCGATCTGCAGATTGTCGAGATCAACGGCGCAAGCTCGGAATCGATCCATATCTGGGATCGGCAAACCGGATTTTTCGATGCCGTGAAAACCCTGTTGCAGCAGTATCGCACGCTCTTTACACTTGGCCTTGAGAACAAGAGGCGCGGCTGCAAGCCGCCCGGTTTGTGGCCGCTGTACCGGGCCTGGCGCCATGAGTTGCAACTGGTGAAGCGGTATCCAGTCAATGACTAACCCCTGTCGGCTGAATTTCAAACCCCGAGCCCTGGCGGCGCTCACCGAAAAACTGCTTGGTCTTGGTGAACTCGGCGATATCTACGACGCCCGGCCCAGGGATCTCGATCCGGAAGAATTTCTCCAGTACACCCTCGATTCCCTCGGCGTCAGCCTTGGCGTGGGCAATGAGCGGCATCTCGGACAGATTCCCCGGGAAGGCCCGCTGCTGATTGTCGCCAACCACCCGCTCGGGGGCCTGGAAGGCATCGCCCTGGCCAGAATCCTGCTGCGCATCCGTCCCGATCTGCAAGTGCTCACCAATGAGTTATTGCGTCGCATTCCCGAACTTGCGCCACTTTTCATCGGCGTGGATGTTTTGTCCGCGGACGCCGCCAGCGGCAATGTCAAGGGCATCAAGCAGGTGCACAAGCACCTTGGTGGCGGCGGCGCGGTGCTGATCTTTCCCGCGGGCATGGTGTCCGCCATTGCACTGCGCGAGCGCCGCATCGCGGACCGCAAGTGGAACCGCCTCGCCGGACAATTGATCAAGCGCCATGAATGCGCCTGTGTGCCGGTGCATGTGGAAGGCCACAACAGTGCGTATTTTTATCTTGCCGGCCTGATTCATCCGCGCCTGCGCACCCTGCTGCTGCCGCGGCAACTCGCCAACAAGAAGGGGTTCCGGCTCGAATTGACCTTTGGCAAACCCGTGCTCGCCCAGGAACTGCGCCTGCTGAAAAAGCCCAGGGCCATCACCGAATACCTGCGGGTCAGCACCGAGGCGCTGGCGAGCCGGCGCGAGGCTTCCCCGGAACGGTTCACCAGTGATGTGGAGGAGATCGGCGATGCCGCCAGCGGCGCCAAAATCGCCTCAGCGATCGCAAGCCTTGCCGAATTCCGGCTCATCGAACACGAGGAATTCGATGTCTATTGCGCGCCATGGGAGCGCCTTGGCATCATCATGGAACTCATCGCAGTGGCCCGGGAAGTCACTTTCCGCGCCGTGGGCGAAGGCACCGGAATGACCCGGGATTCGGACCAGTTCGACCCGCACTACCTGCACCTGTTCCTCTGGGACAAGAACAGGGCCCGCATCGCCGGCGCCTATCGGGTGGGGCTTGTGGATGAAATCGTCCGCGAGCACGGCGTCAGAGGGCTGTACAGCCGCTCGCTGTACAAGTACGACAATGCCTTCATCAGGCAACTCGGCGCCGCCATTGAAATGGGCCGCTCCTTCATCCATCCCGAGTACCAGCGGCGCCCGGATTCCCTCACCCTGTTGTGGCGCGGCATCGGCCGGGTGCTTGTGGACCGGCCCCGGTACCACACCCTGTTCGGCTCGGTGAGCATCTCCCGGGAGTACAGCGATCTCGCCCGGGCGCTGATTGCCGATACCCTGCTGACCAATTTCCAGGCCAGCGAATTCGTGCCCCTGGTGAAACCGATCACGCCGCACCGCATCGGCCACCGGCCCTGGTCCGAGGACATGCTGAGGGAACTCGTCAACATCAAGATGCTCGGCCGCCTGATCGGGCGCTGCGACCCGGGCAAGGCGGTGCCGGTGCTGCTGCGGCATTACCTGTCGCTCAATGGCCGCATGGTCTGTTTCAATATCCATTCGGATTTCAACAATTCCCTGGAAGGCCTGATCATCGTCGATACGCGCCGCACGGCGCCCAAGACCCTGACCCGTTTCATGGGCGCCGATGGTTACCGGCAGTTCTACGCAACGCACAAGCTCACGGAGCTTGCCTCCGCGGGATGAACAGACTGCTCGCCCTGTTGCAGATTCTCGGCGCCCTGGCCCTGGCCGCCATCGCCGCGGTCACCATTGGCAATATGGTCATGATGGCGAGCATGCCCGACACGATTTCCGTGGTGAATCTGCTGATCGGCGTGGTGGTGATCGTTCCCTGCCTGCTCGCCATTGCGCGGATTCTGCTGCGCCGCGGCCTTGCGGAGCTGCGCAAGCACGGGGACTGAGCCTGGAAAGCGCTGGATAAGCCGCTATCTGTCATTCTGCGCGCAGTCGCGGAATCTCTTTGGGAGGGATCTGCATGAGATCCTGCGACTACGCTTCGCTCCGCGCAGGATGACAGGGGGTGGAGGTTCCGCCACACCCGGAATGACGAATCGGGGCCAACGGCGCAGACCGTCAAGAGTTATAATCCCCCACTTTTTTCAGGCTGGGAGCCTGCCCTGTGAATGTTTTTGAAGATGCCAGCCGTTTTTTGCCGGTCCATGGCAGATGCGTCGCCACCATAGGCAAGTTCGACGGCGTTCATCTTGGCCACCGGTTGATCCTCGAACAACTGCGGGAGCGGGCCAATGCCCTGAAGTTGCCGACACTTGCGGTAGTCATCGAACCCCATCCCGAGGAGTTTTTTGCCGGCGGCGGAGGCGGGCGCCCGGCCCGGCTCAGCGAACTGGACGAAAAGCTGCGCCTGCTGGAAAGCCAGGGCGTGGACCACTGCCATGTGCTGCGCTTTGACCAGGCCATGAGCCGGACGCCGGCCAGGGACTACGTCCGGGAAATTCTGGTGCGGGGGCTTGGCGTTGCCGCCCTGATCATCGGCGGGGATTTCCGCTTTGGGCGCGACCGGGAAGGCGATTTCTCCCTGCTCGAACAAATGGGCGGGGAGTTCGGTTTCACGCTGCACCGGGCCCGGAACCGCGACATCGACGGCCGCCGCGTGAGCAGCACCCGGGTGCGGAAAGCCCTGGCGGCGGATGACTTCAAGCTCGCGGAGCGCCTCCTCGGGCGACCTTACGGCATCCGCGGCAAGGTGGTGCGCGGCGAGAGGCTGGGGGCCCGGCTGGGCTATCCCACCTGCAATCTCGAACTCGGCCCGAACCGCTTGCCTCTCCGGGGGATATTCGCCGCGGAAGCGATAGTCCATGGCGAAAGCCATCCGGCCGCGGCAAGCATCGGTGTTCGCCCCACGGTGAGCGACGCCGGCAAGCTCCTGCTGGAAGCGCATCTGCTCGATTTCCACGGCACGCTCTATGGCGAAACCATCGAAGTGCGTTTTCGCCACAAACTGCGCGACGAGGAAAAATTCGATTCCCTGGAAGCCTTGCGCGAGCGCATGGCCGATGATGTGGCGCGCACCCGGCAACTGCTGCCGCCTGCTGAAAACCACTAAACCTGCCGACATCCAGACCATGAGCCAGTACAAGGACACACTCAATCTGCCCCATACCGATTTCCCCATGCGGGGCGATCTCGCCAACCGCGAGCCCGCCCGGCTGGAAAAGTGGCGGGAGCTGGATCTCTACCAGGCGATCTGCCGCAAGAACGCCGGTCGCCCGCGTTTCGTGCTCCATGACGGCCCGCCCTACGCCAATGGCGACCTGCACCTCGGCCACGCCATCAACAAGACCCTCAAGGACATCGTGGTCAAGTCCCGGCAGATGACCGGTTTCGACGCGCCCTATGTGCCGGGCTGGGACTGCCACGGCCTGCCCATCGAGCACAATGTTGAGAAGAAGCAAGGCAAGGCGGGACAGAAGATCAGCCATGCCGAATTCCGCCGCGCCTGCCGCGACTACGCCGCGGGCCAGATCGAAAGGCAAAAGGCCGGATTCATCCGCCTCGGGGTATTGGGGGACTGGGACAATCCCTATCTCACCATGGATTTCCGGACCGAGGCCGATATCGTCCGCGCCCTGGGCCGTATCGTCGCCAATGGCCATCTGGTGCGGGGCTACAAGCCCGTGTACTGGAGCGTGGTGGGGGCCTCGGCCCTGGCCGAAGCCGAAGTCGAATTCAGGGACAAGACCTCGTATTCCATCGATGTGCGCTTTGCCGCGGCGGATCGCGAAGCCCTGCTCGCCTGCTTTGACGGCGGCGGCGGGGCAAGTCCGGACTTGCCGCTATCCGTGGTCATCTGGACCACCACCCCCTGGACCTTGCCGGCCAACCAGGCGGTCTGCCTCCACGCCAATCTCGACTACGCCCTGGTCCGCTGCGAGCTTGGGAACGGGCCGGAGTTGCTGGTGATCGCCGCGGATATGGCGGCGGAAGTCATGCAGCGCTACGGCTGCGAAGGCTACCAGGTGCTGGCAAGCTGCAAGGGCGCCCGGCTCGAATCCCGGCAGCTCGAACATCCCTTTTACGACCGCGGCCTGCCCATCGTGCTTGGCGATCACGTCACCACCGAATCCGGCACCGGCGCCGTGCATACCGCGCCGGACCACGGCGTGGACGACTTCAACACCGGCCGGGAATACGGCCTCGGCACCCTCAACCTCATCAACGACCACGGCGTGTTTCTCGCAGCCGCGGGCCGCTTTGCCGGCCGGCACGTCTACAAGGTGGACGCGGAAATCGTGGCGCTGCTGAAGGAAAACGGCAAACTCGTCTGCGAAGACCGCATCAAGCACAGCTACGCCCATTGCTGGCGCACGAAAACCCCGCTGATCTACCGCGCCACGCCGCAATGGTTCATCAGCATGGAAGAGGGCGGCCTGCTGGATTCGGCGCTCGAGGCGGTGGCGGGAATCGAATGGATCCCCGACTGGGGCCGGGCGCGGATGGAACTGATGCTGCGCGGCAGCCCCGACTGGTGCATCTCGCGCCAGCGTAGCTGGGGCGTTCCCATCACCCTGTTCACGCACCGGGACAGCGGCGAATTGCATCCCCGCAGCGAGGAACTTTTCGAGCGGGCGGCGCAGCGGATCGAGCAGGGCGGCATCGACGCCTGGTACGATCTCGACCCGGCGGAATTGCTCGGCGACGAAGCCGGGCAGTACCGCAAGGTCACCGATACCCTGGATGTCTGGTTTGATTCCGGCGTGACGCATTTCTCGGTGCTGCGCCGGCGGCAACAGCTCGCCTGGCCCGCCGATCTCTATCTCGAAGGTTCCGATCAGCACCGGGGCTGGTTCCAGTCCTCACTCAAGACCGCGATGGCCCTGTACGGCGGCGCGCCGTACCGGGAAGTGCTGACCCACGGTTTTTTCGTCGACGCCGAAGGCCGCAAGATGTCCAAATCCCTGGGCAACACCGTGGCTCCGGAGAAGATCTTCAAAAAGTACGGCGCCGATATTCTCCGGCTATGGGTCGCCGCCACGGATTATCGCGGTGAAATGGCGGTTTCCGACGAAATTTTCCGCCAGGTGGCCGACGCCTACCGCCGCATCCGCAACACCGCCCGCTTCATGCTCGCCAATCTCAATGGCTTCGACCCGGAACGGCACCGCGTTCCGCCGGCCGGGCTACTTGCCCTCGACCACTGGATCGTGCGCCGCACCGACCAGCTCCGGCAGGCCGTCATCGCGCATTACCACGAGTACAATTTTCTCGCCATCTACCAGCAGGTTCACCACTTCTGCGTGATCGAACTCGGCGGCTTCTATCTCGACATCATCAAGGACCGCCAGTACACCACCCAAACCCACAGTGTGGCGCGGCGCTCCACCCAGACCGCCATGCATCACATTCTGGAAATGCTGGCCCCCATGCTGGCCCCCATCCTCAGCTTCACCGCCGACGAAATCTGGGAAAACATCCCCGGCGCCCGTCCGCCTTCGGTACTGCTTGCCGACATGGAAGGGCCAGGCGTGGGATTCGAGGACGAAGCCCGCTTCAGCGACGCCTTCTGGGGCGGCGTCATGGCGGTCAAGTCCGCCCTCAACCGCGAACTCGAAGCCAGGCGCGCCGACAAGACCATCGGCGCCAGCCTCAGCGCCGAAGTGGACCTCTACGCCGAAGCGGACCTCCTCGCCCGGCTCAGCGAACTCGGCGAAGAACTCCGCTTCGCCCTCATCGTCTCCCGGGCCACCGCCCATCCCCTGGACAGGGCCCCCGAAGACGCCGCCGCCACCGAAGTTCCCGGCCTGAAAATCCAGGTCAGCCCCACCACCCATCAAAAATGCGACCGCTGCTGGCACCACGACCCGGAAGTGGGAACTTCCCGCCAACACCCCACCCTCTGCCCCCGCTGCGTCACCAACATACAAGGCGAAGGCGAGCAAAGAAGTTTCGCCTGAAATTGTCGCAAACGTCATTCTGCGTGGAGCGGAGCCCTCCCCAATGTCATTCTGCGCGGAGCGTAGTCGCAGAATCTCTTTGGAGAACCTGGAAGGTTGTTCATGCCGTCCCTGGCGGGACTTTTGTGGTTTCGCCGAACCCCGGTCTCGCCGTTCCAGTCGCCGAGCGTAGCTCGGCGACGCTCGGGACAGCGCGAGAAGCTTCGCTTCGCAAACGCTTGCCCTCGCCCTTGGCGAGCCGTTCGGCCCTAAAAGAGCTTCGCTCTTTTTCGGCTGCGCCGACCGGGAACTTGCCTTCGGCCTGGATGGTGCCTGCCGTCCCTGGCGGGGCTTTTGTGGTTTCGCCGAACCCCGGTCTCGCCATCCTTGGCGAGCCGTTCGGCCCTAAAAGAGCTTCGCTCTTTTTCGGCTGCGCCGACCGGGCCTTACCCGTATAATTCGCCTGCGGGGGAATTTTGAGGATAATTCATGGCGATTCAGCGAACTTTGTCTATTATTAAGCCCGACGCCGTTGGCAAGCATGTGATTGGCGAAATCTACCGCCGTTTCGAACAGGCGGGGCTGCGGATCGTGGCGGCGAAAATGCTGAAGCTCGATGCCCGCACGGCGGGCGGTTTTTATGCCGAACATGAAGGCAAGCCCTTTTTTGCCGACTTGATTCGCTTCATGACCTCGGGCCCGGTGATGGTGCAGGTGCTTGAAGGCGAAGATGCCATCGCCCTGAACCGCAGCCTGATGGGACCGACCAATCCGGCGGAAGCGCCGGCCGGGACGATTCGCGCGGATTTCGCCAAATCCATCGATGCCAACGCCGTGCATGGTTCCGATTCGCCGGCTTCGGCGGAGCGGGAAGTGGCGTACTTTTTCGCGTCCATGGAACTCTGTTCCTAACGGGACAGCACATCAGCCGCAGCGCGAAGCATCGAGGTGGTTCGCCGATGACCCAAGCCGTCAGGCCCAATCTGCTCGGGTTCAGCCCGGCCAGGCTCTCCAACTTGCTCGAAGACATGGGTGAGAATCCCTTTCGCGCGCGCCAGATTCTGCGCTGGGTCCACCAGCGGGGAGAACTCGATTTCCAGGCCATGACCGACATCAGCCTTGCCTGCCGGGCACGCCTCGCCCGGGAAACCCTGCTCGAGCCGCCACCGCTGCGCAGCCGCCATGACGCCGGCGACGGCTGCGTGAAGTGGGTGCTGGGGACCGTCGGCGGCAGCTCGGTGGAAATGGTCTATATCCCGGAAGGCGGTCGCGGCACGCTGTGCGTCTCTTCCCAGGCGGGCTGCACCCTGGATTGCAGTTTCTGCGCCACGGGCAAGCAGGGTTTTGACAGCAACCTCACCACCGCCGAGATCATCGGCCAGATCTGGCTCGCCCGGCGCGAACTCGGCGGCTTTGCGCCGGGAGCCGAAGCGAAGGTGACCAATGTGGTGTTCATGGGAATGGGGGAACCCCTGCTCAATTTCGAAAATGTCATGGATGCCGTGGACCTGCTGCTCGACGATTTGGCCTATGGTCTTTCCAAACGCCGGGTCACCATCAGCACCGCCGGCGTTGTGCCCGGCATCGAGCGGATGAGGGGTCGCACCGATGCCGCCCTGGCGATTTCCCTGCACGCCCCCAATGACGAGTTGCGCAACGAACTCGTGCCGCTCAACCGCAGGTATCCCATTGCGGTCCTGCTGGAAGCCGCCCGGAACTACATGGCCGGCCTCGGCGAAAAGCGCCTGCCGCTGATCGAATACACCCTGATCCGCGGCGTCAACGACCACCGCCGGCACGCCCGGGAGCTTGCCGCCCTGTTGCGGGATTTTCCCTGCAAGATCAATCTCATACCATTCAATGAATTCAGCGCTTCGGCGTATCGCCGCCCCAGCGGCAGTTCCCTGGGAAACTTTCGCGAGATTTTGCAGCAGGCGGGCCACACGGTGACCGTCCGCACCACCCGGGCCGATGAAATCGCCGCCGCCTGCGGCCAGCTGGTGGGCGCCGTGCGCGACCAGACCCGGCGCAGCGAACGCCATCGCCGGCGCGGGCGGGCCGACATCATGGAAAACAGTCTGATCGCCGGACTCGGGGCCCGGCCCCGAAAAGTTGCCGCAAGGGGAAGCGAAGCCCGATGAATGCCCAGGCAGTGGCCTCCCACGGAGATCCCGCGACTGCGCGCGGAATGACGGAGGCGTGGCTGTCATTCCGCGCTCGGGCGTTTCTGTCATCCCGCGCGCAGTCGCAGGATCTCATTGGCGGGGCGCTGCGTGGCGTCCTGGTCGCCGCGGCGCTCGCCGCCTGTACCGCCCCACCGGTACCGGGGCCGTTATCCGCAGACTCCCGGGACGCCGCCGCGAGGGATTATCTCGCCCTGGCCAAAGCCTGGCTTGACGCCGGCGATTTCGGCGCAGCCGAACGCCATCTCGAGCATGCCCGAAGCCTTGGCGCCGATTCCGCGGAAAGCCATCACATCGCCGCCTTGCTTGCCGCGGCCAGCGCCGAGCCCGAGCAAGCCGAGGATCATTACCGGCGCGCCCTGGCGCTGGCGCCTGGCGACTCCGCCATCCGCAACAACTACGGCGTACTGCTGTTTTCCCAGGGCCGCGCCGGCGAAGCCGCTGGTCAGTTCCGCGCCGCAGCCGCGGACTCCGCCTACCCCGGCCGGGCCTGGGCGCTGGAGAATCTCGGCCGTTCCCGCTTGCTGCTTGAGGACTGGCAGGGGGCGCGGGACGCCTTCACCGCGGCCCTGGAAATTCACGGCGAACTTCCCGTGGCGGCCCTGGAGCTGGCATTGCTGCTTCGGCGCGGTGGCGAACTGGCCGCGGCCCGAAGGCTGTTTGCCGACCATCTCGCCATGCTGGAAAACCAGGGTCGGGAACCGGGCCCGAAAGCCCTGTTCGCCGGCGCCCAATTCGCCCTGCAGGCGGGGAACCGCGATCAGGTAGAGGAATTTGGTTCGATTCTCGGTACACTGTACCCTGAGACAGCGGAATATCGCGCTTACCGGAATTTGATCGATGGAGATTGACGAACCTGGCCCCGCGGAAGAAGGGCAGTTGCAGAACAACGCCGCAGAAGCCCCGCAAGCGGCGAACGCCGGCGCAGTGCTTGCCGAGGCGCGGAAAAAACTCGGCATGAGCATTCATGAGGTTTCCGACCGGCTGCACCTGACCGAATACTACGTCCGGGCGCTGGAAGCCAATGACTACAGCAATTTGCCCGGCGAAGTTTTCGTCAAGGGCTACCTGAAAAGCTATGCCCTGCTGGTGGGTCTTGAACCCGCCGCGGTCAGCGGTTTCTATCACGACGCTTCGACGCCGGGAGAGGCGGGCCGGGAACCGGCGCGAAAGCCACCGGCGAAGTTCAGCCAGAACTGGTTCCTGCTGCTGGTCATTCTGATTCTCATCGCAGTCATCGGCGCCGCCGGCTGGTGGGCCTGGCAGGCTTTCGGCCCCTCCCTCGGCCTGGTTCCCGCCGCTAGGGATGAATCTTTTGGAGTTCCTGAGCCATGAAAACCACAAATGGAATCCAGCGCCGGCAGACTCGCCGCATCATGGTGGGGGATGTGCCCGTGGGCGGCGATGCGCCCATCACCGTGCAAAGCATGACCAACACGGAAACCTGCGATGTGGAGGCGACCCTGGCGCAGATTCGGCGCCTGGAAGCCGCGGGCGCGGACATCGTGCGGGTATCGGTGCCCACCATGGACGCCGCCGAGGCGTTTCGCGAGATTCGCCGCAGCACCCGCCTGCCCCTGGTGGCGGATATCCATTTCGACTACCGCATCGCCCTGCAGGTGCTTGAACATGGCGTGGATTGTCTGCGCATCAATCCGGGCAATATCGGCAGGGAGGAACGGGTGCGCGCCGTGGTCAGCAGCGCCAGGGAAAAGGGCATTCCCCTGCGTATCGGCGTCAATGCCGGCTCACTGAGCAAGGCGCTGCTGCGAAAATATCGGGAGCCGAGCGCCGAGGCCATGATCGAATCGGCCCTGGCACAGATTGAAATTCTCGACAAGCTCGATTTCCAAGACTTCAAGATCAGCCTCAAGGCTTCCGAAGTCTTCATGACCCTGGCCGCCTACCGCGGCCTTGCGGACCAGATCGACAATCCCTTCCATCTCGGCATTACCGAGGCGGGCGGCCAGCGCGGCGGCACGGTGAAATCCGCCATCGGCATGGGCGCCCTGCTGATGGAAGGCATCGGCGACACCATCCGCGTCTCCCTGGCGGCGGACCCGGTGGAAGAAATCAAGGTGGGTTTCGACATTCTCAAAAGCCTCGGCCTGCGGCACAAGGGCGTCAATCTGGTGGCATGCCCGAGCTGTTCGCGGCAGAATTTCGATGTGATCGGCATCGTCAACGAGCTTGAAACGCGGCTGGAAGACATCACCACCCCCATCGATGTCGCCGTGATCGGCTGCATCGTCAACGGCCCCGGCGAAGCCCGTGAAGCCGAAGTGGGCCTTACCGGCGCCAGCCCCGCCAACATGGCCTATCTCGACGGTTCCCCGGACCACAAGGTCAGCAACGAGAATCTGCTCGACGAACTCGAATCCATGGTCCGGCGCCGGGTGGCGGAAAAGCAGGCCGCCGCCAAAGACCTCATCGCCAGCGCCTGAGAGTTCGCCCGCATCATGGCCAGATTGCAGGCGGTCCGGGGGATGAATGACATTCTTCCCGACCAGACTTACCTCTGGCAGCATCTCGAGGACGGTTTCCGCGCCACGGTGGACTCCTTCGGCTATCGGGAAATCCGCTTTCCCCTGATCGAACAGACCCGGCTTTTCCGGCGTTCCATCGGCGAGGTAACCGATATCGTCGAGAAGGAGATGTACAGCTTCGAGGACAGCGGCGGCGACCACATCAGCCTGCGCCCCGAGGGAACCGCGGGCTGTGTGCGGGCCGCGGAGCAGCATGGCCTGCTGTACAACCGGCAGCAGCGGCTCTGGTACCAGGGAGCCATGTTTCGCCGGGAACGCCCCCAGAAGGGCCGCTATCGCCAATTCCACCAGTTCGGCGTGGAAGCCTTCGGCATGGCGGGCCCGGATATCGACGCCGAAATCATCGAATTGTCCGCCGCGTACTGGCGCCGGCTCGGGCTCGGCGGCAAGCTGAACCTGGAACTGAACAATATCGGCAGCGCCGGGGACCGCAAACGCTACGGCGAGGTGCTCGGCGAGTACCTCTCATCCAGGGCCGATGAAATCGACGCCGCCGCCCGGAGCAGAATCCACAGCAATCCCTTTCGCGTGCTCGACAGCAAGCATCCCGGCACCCGCAAGGTCGCCGAGGAGGCCCCGGCCATGGCGGAGTATCTGAGCCCGGAAAGCGTTACCCATTATTCGGCGCTCAAGGAACTGCTCAGGGCGGCGGGCATCCGCTACATTGAGAATCCTTCGTTGGTGCGCGGTCTGGATTACTACAATTACTGCGTTTTCGAATGGACCACCGACGCCCTCGGCGCCCAGGGCGCCGTGTGCGGCGGAGGCCGCTACGACGGGCTCGTGGCCCAGCTCGGCGGCCGGCCCACGCCGGCGGCGGGATTCGCCATCGGCATCGAAAGGCTGGCGCTGTTGCTGGAAACCCTGGGTCGGATTCCCCCGGAAGCGCAATTCCGCGCGGATGTCTGCATAGTCGTTCCCGCCCCGGCAACCGCGGCCGCCCAGGATCTCGCCCGGCGCCTGCGGGAAGCCTTTCCCGCAAGACGCATCGTTTGCCAGTGCGGCGGCGGCAAGTATGCCCAGCAGGTCAAGCGCGCCTATGACCTCCGCGCCGATGTGCTTGTGGTCATGGAGGCCGGGGAGGGCGGCCCACCGGCGGAAGTGAAATTGCGCTCGCTGGATGAACGTTTCGAGCCGCGCATGGTCACAAGGGATCGATGTGTGGCCGCGGTGGGCGAATTGCTGTCGCTTTCACCGCCGGCAAGGCAGGATTTATAATGCGCCGTTTGATTCGGCATTCAGGAGCGGAACATGGCAATCAGCGCCGCTGAAGAAGAGAATATAGAAGCGCTGCGGCGCTGGTGGGACGAATACGGCAAAAACCTGCTGCTTGTCGCCGTCCTTGCCGCGGCGGGCTATGGCGGCTGGAGTTTCTGGCAGCAGTCCAGCGGCGCCGACCGTGCCGCGGCGTCGGACCTGTACGAGGAAATCCTGCTTGCCGCCCAGCCCGAGGATCCGGTCGAAGAGCCCGACTCCGGGCGGATCATCGAACTTGCCGGGCAATTGCGCGCCGATCACGCCAACTCCATGTATGCGCGTTACGGAGCGCTGTACGGCGCCCAGCAGTCGGTTCGCCAGGGTGATCTCGCCGCCGCCGAGGAAATGCTGCAATGGGTGGTGGACAATCCCGGCACAAGCTTTCTCCAGCCCGCGGACGAAGGCCTTGTGCTTGCCGCGAGCCTGCGGCTTGGCCGGGTCATACTTGCCCGGGGCGAACCCGAGCGCGCGCTGGAACTCGTCAACAGCGTGGACCCGCGCAGTTTCGAGCCGGGCTTTCATGAGTTGCGGGGCGATATCTATTTCGCCCTGGACCGCCCCGAGGACGCCCGGGACTCCTGGCTCGCGGCCCGGGACGCCGGCTCCATCAGCGATGGCTTGCGCATGAAGCTGGAAAATCTCGGCGGCCGGGAATGAAGACGCTGTCATGAAATTCACCTGGAAGCCAGCCGCGAAAACCGGACTGGCGCCGCTCGCGCTGCTGTTTCTTTCCGGCTGTTCCATCGTCAATCTGAATCCCGCCACCTGGTTTGACGACGAGGAGGTCAATCCGCCGGCGGAATTGCAGGATGTCGAAACCGAAGTCGCCCTGCGCCGGGTATGGAGCGCGGGCATCGGCAACGGCCAGGGCAGCGACTATTTTGAACTCACCCCGGCCATCGACGGCGAGCGCATTTTCGCCGCCAGCGAAGACGGCAACGTCTATGGGCTGGAACTCGAATCCGGCGATGTGATCTGGCGTACCCGGCTCGACGATGAAGCCATCACCGGCGGTGTCGGAGCCGGTAATGGCCTTGTGTTGGTGGGCACCGCCAACGCCGAAGTCATCAGTTTCAATCAGTTCACCGGCGAGGAACTCTGGCGCGGCGCGGTCACCAGCGAGGTGCTGTCGCCGCCCCAGACCAATGGCGATGTGGTGGTTGCCCAAACCGTGGACGGCAAGCTCATCGCCCTGGACGCCGCCGACGGCTCGCGCCGCTGGATCTACGAAACCACCCTGCCGGCCCTGACCCTGCGGGGCACCAATCGACCCGTGATTACCCCCCAGGGATATGTCATCGCCGGCTTCAGCAACGGCACCCTGGTTTCCGTGGCCGCCGAAGACGGCATCTGGCGCTGGGAAGAGCGTATCGCCATACCCGAAGGCCGCTACGACATCGAGCGCGTCATCGACGCCGACGGCGACCTGCGGCTCGACGGCAACCGTGTGCTCGCCTCAAGCTACCAGGGCAATGTGATGGCCTTCGACACCGCCACCGGCCGCATCGTCTGGGGCATGGAGGCTTCCAGCTACCACGGCCTCGACCAGGGGTTCGGCAATATCTACTACAGCTCGGACGACAGCCATGTGGTCGCCGTGCGCGACAACAGCAACGAGATCGTCTGGACCAATGAGGACCTTTCCCATCGCGCCCTGACCGGCCCGCGGACCATCGGCAATTATCTCGCCGTGGCCGATTTCGAAGGCTATGTACACGTCATTTCCCAAATCGACGGCCGCATCGTCGGCCGCGGCCGGATCGACAGCGACGGCGTCCGCGCCAAACTCCTCGCCGCCAACGGCCGCCTCATCGTCTACGGCAACAGCGGAACCCTCATGGCCCTGGCCATCGACTGACCCCCACCCACTCACCAATTTGCCGGCAAGAAGCCCCGGGATCTTGCGCAAGGGAGCGCGACGGGTTGGGAAAGGGGCCCGGCGCAAGCCGGGAAAGAGTTCCCAACGCGGCGGAAAGCGACCGATGCCAGCTACTACAAGACCCAAATGAAACCCGTAATCGCCATTGCCGGCCGCCCCAATGTCGGCAAATCCACCCTTTTCAACCGGCTCACCGCAAGCCGGGACGCCCTGATGATCAATTTTCCCGGATTGACCAGGGATCGGCGGTACGGCACAGGCGAACTCGACGGCAGGCAGTTTCTCGCGGTGGACATGGGCGGTATCAGCAGCCATGCCGAAGGCATCGACCGGGAAGTCGTCGCCCAGGCTCTGCTGGCCATCGAGGAGGCCGACCTCGTGCTGTTCGTGCTCGACGCCAGGGACGGACTGACCCCGGAAGACCGCCGTATTCATCAGCGGTTGCGGGAAGGGGGCAAGCGCTGCCTTGTGGTGGTGAACAAGACCGATGGTCTCGACCCGGACCAGGCCCGGGCGGAGTTCCATGAACTCGGCGCCGCAGCCGTTTTTTCGATTGCCGCCAGTCAGGGAACCGGCGTCAAGGCCCTGACCCGCGAAGCATTCGCCGCCATCGACGTTGCCCAATTCCCGGATGCGCCTGCGGAGGACACCCAACCACTGCCCCAGGACACCCATCCGGCCAAGGCGGAAGCCACCCGCATCAGCTTTATCGGCCGCCCCAATGTGGGCAAATCCACCCTGGTCAACCGCATGCTCGGCGAAGACCGGGTGCTGGTGTTCGATGAACCCGGCACCACCCGGGACAGCATCGAAATCCCGTTCCGGCGCCAGGGCCGGGCCTACACCCTCATCGACACCGCCGGCATACGCCGCCGGGGCAAGACCCGGGGCGTGGTGGAGAAGTTTTCGGTCATCAAGTCCCTGCAAGCCATCGCCGAATCCGATGTGGTGGTTTTTCTCATTGACGCCAGCGAAGGCGTGGTGGATCAGGATCTGCACCTGCTCGGCCATATCGTGGAAACGGGCAAGGCCCTGGTATTGGCTTGCAACAAGTGGGACGGGCTGGAAGAACATCGCAGGCAATGGTTCAAGCGGGAAATCGACCGCCGCCTGGGATTTGTGGATTTCGCGCAGCGCCATTTCATTTCCGCGCTGCACGGCAGCGGCGTCGGCAAGCTCTGTGAATCCGTGGACGCCGCTTCGCGGTCCTCGCGCAAGACCGTCTCCACGGCGGCGCTGACCAGAATGCTCGAGCAAATCGTCGCCGCAAGTCCGCCGCCGTTATCCCAAGGCCGCCGCATCAAACTGCGCTATGCCCACCTGGGAGGGCACAATCCACTGCGCATCGTGGTCCACGGCAAGCAACTCGACAAACTGCCGGGGCATTACCGACGCTACCTGCAAAACAATTTTCGCGACGTCCTGGAGCTTGTCGGGCTCACGGTCCAGATCGAATTGCGTAACGATGACAATCCCTATGCCAGGGACGAGCAACAATTGAACCCGCGTCAGATCGCCCGCAGGCGCCGCCTGCAAAAGCGCCAAAACAGGAGTTGAAGGCGCCCGGGCGGAGCGATTTCAGGGAGAATCACCACATGAACAAGGAAACACCCACCGCTTCCGTTTCCCTCCGGGATATCGAAGCAGCCGCCGAACGCCTGCGGGGCATGGCCCTGGTAACGCCCCTGCTGGGCAACGCCGTCCTCGACCGGGAACTCGGCGCCCGGGTGCTGGTCAAGGCGGAGTGCCTGCAGCATATCGGCGCTTTCAAGTTTCGCGGCGCCTGCAACTTCCTCGGCCAGCTATCGCCGGAAGAGCGCGGCAGGGGGGTGGTCGCCTATTCTTCCGGCAATCACGCCCAGGGCGTCGCCTATGCCGGCCACCTGCTTGGCGTCTCCGCCACCATTGTCATGCCCGGGGACGCCCCGCGGGCGAAGCTGGAAGGCACCCGCAGATGGGGCGCCGCCATCCGCGCCTACGACCGCGCCAGCGAATCCCGGGAAGACATCGCCGAACAAATCGCCGCGGAAACCGGCGCCATTCTCGTGCGGCCTTTCGACGACCCGAAAATCATCGCAGGCCAGGGCACCGCGGGGCTGGAAACTATCGGGCAACTTCAGCAACTCGACCTCACGGCGGACATCCTGCTCGCTCCCTGTGGCGGCGGCGGCCTGCTTGCCGGTGTTTCAACGGCGGTGAAAGCGCTCAGCCCCACAACCGCGATCTATGGTGTGGAACCCGAACACTACGACGACCATCGCCAATCACTGCGGGCCGGGCGTCGCCTCAAGCTCAAGACCCGAATCGCCACCCACTGCGACGCGCTCACCGCCCCGACCCCCGGCGAAGTCACCTGGCCCATCAACCAGGCCAATGTCGGCGGATTCCTGGCTGTCAGCGAAGTCGAAGTTCGCAGCGCCATCCGCTATGCCTTCCATCACCTGAAGCTCGTACTCGAACCCGGCGGCGCCGTGGCCCTGGCCGCCATCCTCCACAACAAGCTCCCGCTGCGGGGCAAAACCATTGTAATCATCGCCTCCGGCGGCAACATCGACAGCGATTTGCTGACAGGCTGTTTGCGGGAGAGTGAGGCCCGACCGGCGAATGATGAATCGGCAGGTTGTTGATTTGGCATAGTTGCCCGTCACACGAAGTCCCGCCGGAGAGGCTTATGCCTCGGCGGTTTCGAAAGCCGCGATGTTGCGGGATTCTTCGCTGAACTCGATACCGATCAGGTGAACCGGTTCGCCGGCGGCGCGGTACTTCTCCGCGTAGCCGCGTTCCCGCAACTGGCGCAGGGCCGCGCCTTCGCCGGCGCGTTCGATCAGCTTGAACTCGAACAGGTACACGCGCCCGGCGCCACGTTGTGCAGGCGTTCCAGGTCGTCGAGCCGGGCCAGCGCCGCGAGTTCGAGCCTTTCTCGGGAACTGAAATCGCCGCCGCCAAAACTCAGCCGCAGCACCGGATGCCGTCTTTCCCAGTCCCGGCGGTCGTGGATGTGCAATCCCCGGAACAGTTCCCCGGCGCCCTCGAACAGTTCCTTGATGGTGTCGAGCAGCAGACTCTTGCCGAAACGCCGCGGGCGCGACAGGAAGTAGTGTTTGCCCTCGGCGATCAATCGTTCGATGTGGGGCGTCTTGTCGGCGTAGTAATGCCCCTCTTCGCGTAACTCGCGAAAAGTCTGGATGCCGATGGGCAGCTTGCGCCCGGCCTTGTGGTCCCCGCCGCTCATGAAGCGCAGGGTAGCACAGGGAGTTCCGAGTTGCGGTTCAAATTCTTTGCGGCTTCCCGGGTTCGGTGGTTTCGACCACAACCAAAGCGCTGGACCAGAATCCCCAAATTATGCAAGATAGATCCCATTCCGTTCCGGGATGCTGAATGTGCGATTTTCAGTCCGAAGAGTCTTGCTGCTGTTTGCGCCGCTGCCGGCGTTGGCGCAGGCGCCGCTTGCCGCCCAGGACGCCGGTATCGGGCAGGCCCTGCGCGAGCTGGAATTGTACGAGGGAGACCTGAATCGCCTGGAATCCCAGGGGATTTACCACGGCCCGCAACTCGTGGAGCCCCTGTCGCGCATGGCTGACCGCTACATGGAACTCGACCGCTTTATCGAGGCCCATGCCACTCTCGACCGCGCCCAGCAGATCGTGCGCATCGAGGAAGGTCTTTACACCAAGACCCAGCTTCCCTTCCTCCACCGCAAGATCGAAAACCACATCAATTCCGGCAACTGGCGCGAGGCGCGCAAGCTGCAGGACCATGCCATCTGGTTCTATCTCAACAAGTATTCCTGGCCCGACCAGAACATGATGCGCGGCATGCTGGAGCTGTCGCAAATGCACATGCGGGGCATTACCGAGGACGAAGAAGGGAACCAGGGTTACCACTACCTGCGGGCGGCGTGGAGCAGCCGGGTCGCCCTGGCGGTTGCCGACAATATCTGGCCGCGGCTGGAACAGCGCAAGGCGGGCCTGATCTACGAGCAGTTGCGGATCATGTATCTCCAGGCCAGCGCCATCAACAAGGGCGGCAGCACCGGCCAGACCCTGCGGACCCGGGGCGGGCGGGAGATTTCCTCCAACGGATACACCATGGAGCGGGTTCTGCCGCCGGAACGGGCGCTGAACCAGTTGCGGGTCAGCGGCATGCGCTACATCGAGCAGATGCGGCAGATTTACGCCGGCGAGGAGGAGAAGGAGATATCCGAAGCCCTGGCCATGGTCAAGCTGTACCAGGCCGACTGGCGCTTGCTGTTCGACCGCAAGCAGCAGGCTCTCGAAGCCTATCGTCAGGCGCATCAGATGCTGCTTGCGGCGGGTGTGCCGCACGAACAGGTGGACGAGCTTTTCGCCTCGCCTTCACTGATTCCCGAGGCGCGCTTCCACGACAGTGTGGCCAAGGCCCTGGCCGCCAGGGAACGCGAGCCGGCGGATGCGCCGGAAGCCTTCGAGGACGGCGTTCCGGTGAAGATTTTCTACGATCAGGACCCATTGCGGCCGCTGGAGTCGCCTTCGCTTTCCGCCCGCGCCCTCGGCCTGCACGAGGCCAATGACTGGCAGGTGGTGGCGCTGTTTTCCTTCGATTTGCCCGCGGCGGAAGCCATCGAGACCCGACCGGGATGGCGCCGCCAGAACGCCCTGGGAGTCGCCCAGAATCTGCGATTGATTGAACTCGATGAGTATCCGGTATATCGGGAAATCGAACCGCTGGTGCGCAATCTGGGCAGGCTGCGGTTCCGCCCGGGCTTCACCGACGGCGAGCCGCACGCGGCTTCCGGTATCATCAGCTATCTCGCCGCGGCGGAACCGCTTCCCTAGGAGCCTGCGCCGTAGGAATTCGCGAAAGCGAATTTTCGCTTTCGCGAATTCCTACGGCGC
>JAJDSZ010000004.1 GCA_022827425.1 Pseudomonadales bacterium
GGCCTCAAGGCCCAGGTGCACGGCACCGAGCAGATCGAGGTCGAACTCGTCGCCGAGACCACGACCGCGGTTCCCGGCGAGACCTTGTGGCTTGGCATCAGACTCGACCCGATCGAGAACTGGCATACCTACTGGAAGTTCGGCGGCGACAGCGGCGAGGCCACCAGCACGAGCGACTGGCAATTGCCCGCGGGCATGAGCGAAGACGACATCGGCGAGATCGTCTGGCCGATTCCCGAATGGACGCCTTTCCTCGATTCCGGCCTGGTGACTTTCACCTATGGCCATGAAGTCTTTCTGCCCTTGCCGGTTTCGATCCCGGCCGACTTCCAGGGCGACGAGTTTCTGGCCGAAACCACCATCGACTGGCAGGTCTGCGAAGTCATCTGCATTCCCGGCAGCGCGCGCTTCGCCGTTTCCCTGCCGGCTGCGGATTCGCTCGAAGTCGACGAGCGCTGGCGCGAAGGCTTTGCCGGCGCCCGCGCCAATACGCCGGTTCCGCTCGGCGAACACGATCTGATCGCGCAATTCAATCACCACGACGGCAAGGTCAGCGTCATGGTGCAGGCGCCCGATGCGCGCTTCGCCGAAGTCGACGAAGCCTGGTTCTTCCCGACCCGCGCCCGCGTCATGAAATACGCGCCTTATCGCGACGTGATGCTGGAAGACTCGCGCATCCGGATTTCCACCGAACAGCACAACCGCTATCCCGCCGACATGACCGAACTCGACGGCATGCTCGCCTGGGTCGACGACGAAGGCGCCTGGCATGGCTACGATCTGCGGCCGACTGTGACCAGCGTCGCCTGGGACCATAGCATCGAAGTCGAACTGATCGCGGAAACCGCCAATGTCGTTCCCGGCGAAACCGCCTGGCTCGGCCTGCGGCTCGACCCGGCGGAGCATTGGCACACTTACTGGAAGATGGGCGGCGACAGCGGCGAGCCGACCAGCCTCAACGAATGGGATGCGCCGGCCGGCACGCAGATCGGCGAACTGCAATTTCCCGCGCCGTCCTGGCTGCCGTTCTACGAAACCGACCTGGTCAATTTCGGCTACGAGGAACAGGTGCTGCATCCGGTCGCGGTGACGATTCCCGCCGACTACGAAGGCGATTCGGTCGAACTTTCCACCCTGGCGTACTGGAACGTCTGCGAGCTGATCTGCATACCGGGCGAACAGCGTTTGAGCATCACCTTGCCGGTGGGCGATACGCCGCAGACCGATGAGGCCAACGCCGGGCTGTTTGCCGGCGCTCGCGAAAACCTGCCTGCCGCCGACCACGATATCCGCCCCCTGATCGCGGTGGCGGGCGAACGCGTCAGTCTGGGTTTCGAATCGTCCACGCTGAATTTCGACGGCTTTACCGACGCCTGGTTCTTCCCCGAGCAACGCCGGGTGATCAAGCCGGGGCCGCTGCGCGACGTGACGGTAGAGCCCAATCTCCTGCAGATCACTCACCAGCAGCCGCGCCGCATGCTCGACGAGCTTGAGGTCTACGGCACGCTCGTGCTCGAAAACGCCGATGGCGAGCGCGAGGCCTACGATTTCGTCAATCCCGCCGGCATCGCCAACGCGACGACGCTGGCGTCGATGGCGGCGGACATCGGCGGCGGCGATACCGGCCTCGGCGGACTACCGCTTTACCTGCTGGGCGCCTTGCTCGGCGGCATGATTCTCAACCTGATGCCTTGCGTGTTTCCGGTGCTGTCGCTGAAAGCGCTGAGTTTCGTCGCCGCATCGGGCGAGACCGCCCGTCATCAGCGCAATGAAGGTCTGGCCTATACCGGCGGCATTCTCGTTTCCTTCGTATTGCTCGCCTCGGCGCTGATTGCCCTGCGCGCGGCGGGGGAGCAGGTCGGCTGGGCTTTCCAGTTCCAGCAACCCTGGTTCCTCGCCTTCATCGTCTACCTGTTCTTCACCCTCGGCCTGAGCCTGTCCGGCGTGTTCGAGATCGGCGCCGGACTGATGGGCGTCGGCAACAATCTGACCATGCAGAAGGGCTACAAGGGCTCATTCTTCACCGGCGTATTGGCGACCATAGTCGCGACGCCCTGCACCGCGCCTTTCATGGGTCCCGCGCTCGGATTCGCCCTGACCCAGCCCTGGATCGTGGCGATGCTCGTATTCCTTGCGCTGGGCCTCGGCATGGCCCTGCCGATTCTCGTGCTTTCGTTCCTGCCCGCGCTGACGCGCTTCCTGCCGCGCCCGGGCGCCTGGATGAACGCGTTCAAGCAATTCATGGCCTTCCCGCTCTACGCATCGGCTGCTTTCTTCCTCTGGGTACTCGGCAACCAGGTCGGCGTCATGGGCATGTCGCTCGTACTCGGGGTGTGCATTCTGCTGGCGCTCTCTGCCTGGCTGTATCAGCGCCGCCATGTAGTGGGGCCGATCATGCGCAGCGCAAATCTCGCCGTCGGCGTAGCCACACTGTTTCTGGCCGGCTACCTGATGCAGACGCCGTTTCTGCAGACCATGGCCCAACCCGATTCGGACCTGGCCCAGGACGCAAATACCGACTTCGAACCTTTCAGCAGCGCCCGGCTGGCTGAATATCGCGCCGGCGGCACGCCCGTGTTCGTCAACATGACCGCGGACTGGTGCATAACCTGCCTGGTCAACGAACAAAGCAGCCTCGGCACCGAGCGCGTGAAACAGTCCATGGCGGACAACGACATCGTCTACATGAAAGGCGACTGGACCAACGAGGATCCGGAAATATCCGCCGTGCTGGAAGAGTTCCGGCGGCCTTCGGTACCCTTGTATGTGCTGTATCCGGGAGACCCGGCCGGCGAGCCGGTCATTCTTCCGCAGATTCTGACACCGGCGATCCTCGACGACGCCTTCAGCGCGATCTGACCCCGATTCGGGAAACCAGGACTAACCAGGATGACAAGGATCGTGCGAATTCTCCTGCTCCCGCTTATGCTGCTGCTTGCCCTGCCTGTACCGGCCCAGCAGCTCGATTTCACTTCCGCCGACGGCGCGGCGCAGCGTTTGCCGCGGCTGCACAGTTTGCTAGTCCAGCACGAAGGCGAGCTGGTGTTCGAGCAGTACTACAACGGCGCCAGGGCGAACCGGCCGGCGAACATGAAGTCGGCATCCAAGAGCGTCATCTCCGCGCTGGTGGGAATCGCCATCGAAGAAGGCTTCATCGAATCGGTGAACAGCACCCTGGTGGAGTTTTTCCCCGAATATCTCGAAAGCGAGGATTACGCCGAGAAGCGACGAATCACGGTGGAAAACCTGCTCACGATGCAGTCGGGCCTGGAAACCACGAGCAACCGCAATTACGGCCG
>JAJDSZ010000074.1 GCA_022827425.1 Pseudomonadales bacterium
GGTCCGGCTGGACGCCGGTTCGCAAGGTGCTGGAATGTCTGGAGGCCGGCTCGGGCACTTCGACTTCCGAATCCCGAACCGACTCCGGCGGCGTGAGCCTGTCGGTGGCCGACGCCACGGTGACCGAAGGCGCGGGAGCGCGACTCGTGTTCACCGTGCGCCTGAGCGGGGCCGCCGCCGAAACCGTGACCGTGGACCACGAAACCCGGGATCTCAGCACAACCCGCGGCGCGGACTACAGCGGCGGCAACGGCGCGCTGAGCTTCCTGCCGGGCGAGTTGGAAAAACAGGTCATCGTCACCGTGCTCGACGATGCCCACGACGAGGGCAGGGAAACGCTGGAACTCGTGCTGTCCAACGCCGTGGGGGCGAACGTCGACGACGGCGTGGCCCTGGGAACCATCGTCAACTCCGACCCGCTGCCCCAGGCCTGGCTGGCGCGCTTCGGCCGCGGCCTCGCCCAGCAGGTGGTGGACGGGGTGTCCATGCGCCGGGACGCGCCGCGCACCCCCGGCTTCTCCGGCCGCATCGGCAGCGTTTCCCTCGGCGGAACGCCGGGAGGCATGAACTCACGGTACTGGGGCGACGACGCCTTCCAGCGCGGCGACCTGTCAGGCCAAGGAATCGGCGGCCAGCACAACCCGATGCAAGCGACGGGCTCCGGCATGGGCGTCCCGTCGATGATGTCACCGATGATGCCGGGCAGGAACGGCGGCGGATTTGGCGGCGCATTCCAGTCGCCCTTCGGCGCGACCGCGGCGATGGGTGTCCCGATGACCGGCGGTTCCTTCCAGACTTCTTTCGGCGGAAGCTCCGCGATGGGAGGCTCCATGATGCCCATGGGCCCAGGTTCGTTCGCCATGTCCGGTGGCATGGGCATGACTGGGATGGGCGGAATGTCCGGCCTGGGCGGCATGACCTCCGGCTTCCCGGCTTCCCTGCCCGGCCAGGGTCCCGGAATGGGCTTCCCCGGCGGCGGCATGGGGCAGGGCCATGACGTGGGCGCCATGAGCGATCCCATGTCCGGCCCATCCACCTCCCCCGGCATGGGCGCGGATTACGGCCGCGAAGCCGCCCTGCGCCAGTTCCTCCGCGGCAGCGAATTCACCATGACCGGCGTCATCGGCGGCGATTCGTCTTTGGGGAATCGTGAGCCTTCCAGAGTTGTGCCTGCCATCCATGGCGCGGATTCTCCGGCTTCGCCAACCCCCTGTCTCGGCATCCCTGCCGAGCCGTTCGGCCCTCAAGGAGCTTCGCTCCCTGCCGGCTGCGCCGACCGGGCCTCACCCACGCGAAGCGAAGCGGAGTCGCAGAATCTCCCGCAGTGCTCCCCTCAGGGAGATTCCGCGACTGCGCGCGGAATGACAGAGTCTTGCGGCCAGGCCGGCACAGTCAGCGACTGGCTCGCGAAGCTGCCGGAAATCAACTCCGAACCCGTCGCCGTCCCGGAAACCACCTGGTCGCTCTGGGGCAGCCTCAACGAAGCGCAGTTCCGCGGCGACGAAGGCGCCCTCGGCCTCGAAGGCAACATGCTCACCGGCATGTTCGGCGGCGACGTCGCCCGGGACAACTGGCTCGCCGGCGTCGGCCTCAACTTCACCGAAGGCCTGGGCAGCTACCGCCCGGGAGAATCCGGAGCGGCACTCGGCGGCGGCGACATCCGCGCCCGCCTCGCGGCCGTCACCCCCTACGGCAAGCTGCGTCTGGCCGAGGGCAGGGAAGTCTGGGGAACCTTCGGCGTCGGCGCGGGAACCATGGAACTCTCGCCGGGAGGCGACGCCGAACCCATCGAGGCCGACCTCGGCTGGCAAATGGCCGCCGTCGGCGGCGAACAGGCGCTGTTCACCCTGCCGCGGCTCGGCGGGCTCGCGGTTTCCGCCAAATCCGACCTGCTCTGGGCGCGCACCACGTCCGACGACGCCGAAGGGCTCATCGCCACCGGCGCCGACGTCAGCCGCGCGAGGCTCGGTCTCGAAGGAAGCTGGAATCTTTCCCTGGGCGCATTCGGCGACCTGCGGCCCACGCTCGAAGCCGGCATCCGCCACGACGCCGGCGACGCCGAAACCGGTTTCGGCGTCGACGTGGGCGGCGGCATCGCCTGGCGGGCGCCGGAACTCGGTCTCGACCTCTCGCTCCAGGGCCGCGGCGCGGCCAGCCGCGAAAGCGGCGGCTTCCGCGACTGGAGCTATGGCGCGACCATGACCTGGGACCCGGACACCGCCTCGGAAGAGGGCCTGCTCCTCAAACTCGGCCAGGACCTCGGCGGCGCGACTTCGGGCCTGTTGCAAAGCATGTTCTCCAACCAGCAAACCATGCAATACCAGTCCGGCTATGATTCGCCCATGCAAGGTCGCTGGACCGCCGAAGCCGAATACGGCCTGGCCCTGCCCGGCAAGTTCCTCGGCAGCCCGAAGCTCGCCTTCAGCCAGGGTTCGGGATCCCGGGACTACACTTTCGGCTGGCGGCTGAAATCCCTGTCGCCCGAGCGCGACCTGTCGCTGGAACTCACCCTGACCCGCAGCCAGTCCATGCCCTACGGAATCGGCGCCGGAGCCGACTTCGGCGCGGGCGCGCTTGCCGGCCCCGGCGGCATCCCGGCCCTGGAGCAAGACCTGCGGCAAAGCCTGAACCACGCACTCGATGCCCACGATTCCGCGGATTCAGGAGACGAAGCGCGCCAGACCATCGGCGCCCAGTTCGCCTGGCGCCTGAGCAAGGCCCGCGGGGACCGCTTCGACCTCTCCCTGCAACTGCGCGCCGAACGCGGCGAAGCCGGCGGCTACGGCTCGGGCAACCGCTTCAACGCCGGTCTCGTCATCGCCTGGTGAGGCATTCCCTTGTACGCAATCAACAAAGGCTATACCATCTGACTCGTTTTGCGCGCGGAATAACGCAACAGAAAACGCGCGTTCACGGCGCCCCGGGCGGCGCACCACTTCATTACTTCTGAAGAGGAAGCGGTTATATGGAAACACTCGTCTGGAACAACGACATGCTGGTCTCCGGCATTTTGCTCGCGATCACATTCGCCGCCATTTTCACCGAAGGCATCCATGGCGTGCACCGGGTGAAATGCGCCATGGTGGGGGCCGCGGTCATGGTGGTTGTGGGGCAGATCATGGGATTTTACGACCCTGAAGGCGCCATCGAGGCCATCGACTGGAACGTGATTCTGCTGCTCGGCTGCATGATGACCATTGTCGCCATCATGATTCCCACCGGGGGATTCCAGCAACTCGCCTACTGGGTGGCGGATTACAGCAAGGGCCGCCTGTTTCTGCTGCTGGCGCTCATGGGCACCCTGGTTACCGTGCTGTCGCTGCTGCTCGACAACGTTACCACCGTGGTGATTTTCGGCCCGCTCATCATTCTCATCTGCCAGTCCATGCGAATCACGCCGGTTCCCTTTCTTCTTGCCGCCGCGCTGTTGTCGGACACCGGCGGCGTCGCCACGCTGGTGGGTGACCCGCCGAACATCATGATCGGCTCGGAGTTCAATATCAGCTTCAATGAATTCGCCCAGCACATGTTCCTGATGGTATTCGCCGCCTGGCTCGTGATCCTGTTCTTCCTGCGCATCCTCTTCAAGGAGGAACTGGCGGTCAAACCCGCGCCCCTGCAGCTTGACGAGCGCGAGCAACTCGTGGACCCGCGCACCTGGTACGGCGCCCTGGCCGTGCTCGTCGTCATGGTGGTGGGCTTCATGGCCCACAATGCCCTGCACTGGGAGCCCTGGTTCGTTTCCGGCCTTGGCCTTGCGGCGCTTGCCGTCATCGGCAACAGGCTCGACATGGAAGAGTCCTTCGCCCATACCGAATTGGGCCTGCTCATGTTCTTCGGCTGCCTGTTCATCATCGTCGGCGGCGTGGAGCACAGCGGCTTCCTCCAGTACATCGGGCAATTCGTCATCCCATTCGCCCGGGATGACCTGCTTACCGCCACCCTGGTGCTGATGTGGGTAGCGGCGATCCTGTCGGCGGCCATCGACAATATTCCATTCACCGCCGCCATGCTGCCGATTCTGGTGGGTATGGACGCCCAGGGCGTCAATGTGACTCCGCTGCTGTGGGGCCTCGCCGCCGGTGTGGGCATGGGCGGCAATGGCACACATCTTGGTTCCACCGCCAATGTGTTTATTGTGTCGATCTCGGAAAAGCTCGCCAAGGAGCAGGGCGACCCGAGTCTGGCCATCACCCCCGGCCTGTGGTTTCGCAAGGGTCTGCCAGTAATGCTCATAACCCTGGTCATGTGTACCATCATCATGACCCTGTTCTGGGGATTCTTCGAAAGCCCACTGCGGGAGATTCCGCTCCTGCCCCAGGAATGATGCGGCTCCGCTGGCCGGCCTTGCCGCGCCGGCCAGCGGATTCCCCCGCTTGGGCATGACTTCCGGGACGCTTTCCCCAGGGCGGCTGCCCGCATCCGCCAGATTGCTGCTGTTCCGGCAAGACCAGCTCCTGCTCAACGGCGGCGAACTTTTCTGGCCCGCCCCGGCCGCCGGTCCATTGCTCGGGGAAGACACGCATTTGCTGCCCGTCGCCAAGGACTGTTTTGCCGCCGATCTCACAGGCGAGGACGAAAAGGAAAGCCGCTCCCTGCGATCACTGCTGTTCAGCGAAAGCGATTCCGAACTGGAGTTGCTGTCCCGGGCAAGCCAACTCGTGCACTGGCGGCGCACCCACCGCTTCTGCGGGCTATGCGGCGAATCCACCCGCCCCGGAGAAAACGACCGCGTGCTCGAATGCATTGCCTGCGGCCACCAGTTCTTTCCCCGCATCAACCCCTGCGTCATCGTGCTCGTGACCCGGGGCGAGGAAATCCTTCTCGCCCGCAGCGCCCGTTATCGCAGCGGCTTCTATAGCTGCCTTGCGGGATTTATCGAAATCGGCGAAACCCCGGAGCAGACTCTGAGCCGGGAGGTGCGCGAGGAAGTCGGGGTGGAAGTAGGCAATATCCGTTATGTGCAAAGCCAGTCCTGGCCTTTCCCCTCCCAGTTGATGCTTGGCTTTCTGGCGGATTACCGCAGCGGCGAGATCGTGCCTGAGCCTGGAGAAATCGAGGACGCCCGCTGGTTTCCGGTATCCGACCTGCCCGCTGTCCCGTCGTCGACTATCTCCGTAGCCGGCAAGTTGATCGAAGGCTACGTCCGCTCACGAAAGGAGCATCTTTGAATCCCGGCAGTTTTGCGGGCACAATTCGAAGGCTGAATCTTCTCTGAAAAATTCCACAGAGGAAAGGAGTTGAACGGTGGAATACCTGATTGAATACGGCATGTTTCTCGCCAGGGCGGTCACCATCGTGATTGCCATCATGCTGGTGATCGGAGCCATCGCCGCCGTCGGCAACCGCCGCCGGGGCGGCAAGCGCGGCCGCATCAAGGTCACGGAACTGAACCGGCACGTGGACGAATTGCGCGACGCCCTGCGCTCCAGGGTGCTCAGCAAGGCGCAGTTCAAGCAGTTGAACAAGGCGGAAAAAGCCGAGCGGAAAAAGGAAGCCAAGGCGAAAAAACAGCAGGCCAGGGCTGCGGAGAAGGATCCGGAGCAGGAGCCGGAGGAGGAGAAACGCCTGTTCGTGCTGCGTTTCAAGGGAGATGCGGCCGCGGAGAAGGTGGCTTCCCTGCGGGAGGAAATCACCGCTGTGCTGTCCATCGCAAAGGAGAGCGATGAGGTGTTGCTGTGTCTCGAAAGCCCCGGCGGCATGGTCCACGCCTACGGGCTCGCTTCCTCCCAGCTTGCCCGCATCAGGGACCGCAAGATTCCCCTGACCATCTGCGTCGACAAGGTGGCCGCCAGCGGCGGCTACATGATGGCCTGTCTTGCGGACCGGATCATCGCCGCGCCTTTCGCCATTATCGGCTCCATCGGCGTGCTGATGCAGTTGCCGAATTTCCATCGGGTGCTGCAGCGCAAGGAAATAGACTATGAAATGCTTACCGCCGGCGAGTTCAAGCGCACCCTGACGCTGTTCGGGGAAAACACCGACAAGGCCCGGGACAAGGCCCAGGAAGACGTGGACAATATCCACGGCCTGTTCAAGAACTGGGTCAAGCGGCACCGCCCGGTGGTGGACACCGACCGCATCGCCACCGGGGAGACCTGGGTCGGGCTTCAGGCCAGGGATTTGCAGCTTGTGGATGAAATCGGCACCAGCGACGAGCGCATCGTCGCCGCCTGTGCCGGGAACAAGGTCTATGAAGTGGAGTACGTCATCCGCAAGCCCGCCCACGAAAGGCTTGGCGAAGCCTTGTACGCCGCGCTGGACCGCCTGCTGCTGAAGTGGACAGGCGCGCCGGCCAACACGAATGTGCAATAGCGGGGAGATTCTGCGACTGCGCTTCGCTCCGCGCGGAATGACGGGTAGTGGGGCTGCGCGTAGCCGCAGGATATCCCGACAGCATCCAGGGAGTTATCCATGAACGAAAAATTCAAGGCCTGGCAGGTTTCCGAAAACGACCAGGGCGAATTCCGCGGTCGGGTGGTCGAGCGCGAAGTCGCGGAACTGCCTCCCGGCGAAGTGCTCATACAGGTGCGGTATTCCTGCCTCAACTACAAGGACGCGCTTTCCGCCAGCGGCAATCGCGGTGTAACAGGGAACTATCCCCATACTCCGGGAATCGACGCCGCCGGCGTCGTGGTGGAATCGGAGGACGAGCGCTTGCAGCCCGGCCAGGCAGTCATTGCCAGCGGTTATGACCTGGGCATGAATACCTCGGGCACCTTCGCCGGAATGATCCGGACGCCCGCCAAATGGGTGCTGCCACTGCCGGATGGGCTCAGCGCAAGGGAAAGCATGATCATCGGGACTGCGGGCTTTACCGCGGCCCAGTGCGTGGAGAAACTGATCCACAATGGTCTCAAGGCGGGGCAGGGACCGGTTCTGGTTACCGGAGCCACCGGCGGCGTCGGTATTCTTGCCGTGGCCCTGCTGGCCAAACTCGGCTTTGCGGTAACTGCAAGCACCGGCAAGGCACAGAGCCACGAACTGCTGCGCTCCCTCGGCGCGGCGGAAATTATCGATCGCAACACCCTGTCGGAGGATAACCCGAGGCCGCTGCTCAAGGGGCAATGGGCCGCCGCGGTGGATGTGGTGGGAGGCAAGACCCTGGGCAATGTGCTCAAGGGCTTGCAATACGGGGGCAGCGCAGCCTGTTGCGGGCTCGTGGAGTCGCCGGAGTTTCCCGCCACGGTATTCCCCTTCATTCTGCGGGCCGCCAATCTGCTCGGCATCGACTCGGCGGAAGCGCCTCCCGAAGTCAAGTCCGCGCTATGGAAACGTCTGGCGACCGACTGGAAGCCCGCCGGCCTGGAGCGGATCGCCACCGAAATCAGCCTGGATCAACTCGGCCCGAGCCTGGAAGCCGTGCTGAATGGTCAGGCCCTGGGGAGATTCCTGCTGAAACTGTAGTTTAGTCCCGCCTAAGCCGCGGGTTGACCGCGATCGGCGTGGGACAAAGCATCACCACAAAGCAGGATGAAAACAGGAAGGTCAGAATCGCCGCCCCCTGAATCGTCATTGCCGCCATTTCGCTGATGGACCCGGCTTGAAACGCCACAAAGGCGATCAGCAACGAGAACTCGCTGATCTGGCCGAGCCGCAGGCCAGCGTCCCAGGCTAGGGCGCGGCGCTCGCTGAAACGCAGCAACAGGCTCCGGAACACCAGGGGTTTGACGCTCAGGGCAAGCGCCGAGAGAATCATTGCGGGCCAGATGAACCGGTCCACCAGGGCGATATTGAACTGGGCGCCCAGGGAAAAGAAAAACAGGATCAGAAAGAAATCCCGCAAGGGCTTGAGCCGGTCCGACAGGTACATCGACACCGGGCTCGTGGCGAGACTGACACCGGCGGCAAAAGCGCCCACTTCCGCGGTGAGCCCAAGCAGTTCGGCGGTTTCCGCCATGCCAAGACACCAGCCGATGGCGAGCAGGAACAGGTATTCCCGGAACTGGTCATAGCGGGCGATCAATGGCACCAGCACGAAGCGCGTCATACCCCAGGCGAGCAGCAGCAGCGCCGGAAAGGCGAGCAGGGTGCGCAATACCTCGGCCTGCCCCAGGCTTCCCTGGTCGAGGAATACCAGCAGGAAGATGGCGATAAAGTCCTGCAGCAGCAGAATGCCCACCATCAGCTCCCCCATGTGCCGCTGGTGCAGCACCGTGGTTGGCAGCAGCTTGATGCCGATAATGGTGCTGGAAAAAATCATGGCGAATCCGATCACCAGGCTGTCCTGGAGGGAAAAGGCGAACAGCAGACCGGTGATCAGCCCCAAGGCCAGGAACAGCAGCGAACTGATCAGGGTCACCCAGAAGGTATTGCGCAAGGTGGCCATGAGCTTGACCGGCTGCATGTCGAGCCCAAGCAGGAACAGCAGGAACAGAATGCCAATTTCGGCGATGTCAACGAGCAGGGCGGCGTCGGAAATCCAACCAAGGCCAAAAGGGCCGAGCAGGATTCCCGCCATAATGTACGCCACCAGCAGGGGGATGCGCAGAAACAGCGCGGCGGTGGAAAGCACCGTGGCGCCGGTAAAAATCAGGAAAAAGGAAAACAGCAGGGATTCTGCGCCCATCACGCCTGCCGCTGATCGTGCCGGCGCCGGAACAACGGCATTGGCTCATCGATACTCGCCTGATAACCGGTGCTGAAATCCCGGAAAGCCGCAAGACAGTCCTCCGGGTTCTGATCGTGGCGCAGGGCGAAGCTGTCGAAGCCGCAGCGCGCCATGTAAAAGAGCTGATCCCGCAGCACATCGCCGATGGCGCGGATTTCGCCGCCATAGCGATAATGCTCGCGCAACTCCCGGGCATTGCTGAAGGGGCGGCCATCGCGGAAAACGGGAAAATTCAGGGCGATTATCGCCAGGCTTTCCAGATCGCTGGCAATGGCTTCCGGGGTTTCATTGCTGTCGAGCCAGACGCCTTTTCCGCCGGGGTACTCATCGAGCAGGCTGCGGTATTGCAGATAAAAATCCAGCGGCGCGATAAAATTCCGTCCCGGCGCCGCCTGCAGCACTTCCGGTCCGGATGCCTCCCGCAACAAGGTCCAGCGGTCCTGGCGGAGGATGGCCTTCTGGTCAATGATGATCGGCATAGACCGCCTGCTTGAAAGGTTCGTGGCCGATTCTGCGGTAGGTGTCGAGAAAGGCTTCGCCCGGGTCGCGCTCCGCCTTGTAGACATTCACCAGGATATGCAGCACCCCGGGCACTTCTTCCCGGGCAAAGGCCGGCCCGAGTATCTTGCCGAGGCTCGCCTGCCGGGCGGAGGAGCCGCCGAGCGAGACCTGGTAAAACTCCTCACCTTTCTTGTCGACACCGAGAATGCCGATATTGCCCACATGGTGGTGGCCGCAGGCATTCATGCAGCCCGAAATATTGAGGCTGAGATCGCCGATTTCCTCAAGTTTCGCGGAATCCCTGAAATTGCGCTGGATTTCCTCGGCAAGGGGTATCGACTTGGCATTGGCCAGGGCGCAGAAATCGCCGCCGGGGCAGCAGATGATGTCAGTGAGCAGGCCCAGCGCCGGAGTCGCCAGCGATTCGGCGGCAAGCTCCCGCCACAGGGCATGGAGGCGGCGCTGCTCCACATCGGCTAGGATGATGTTCTGCTTGTGGCTGATTCTGGCCTCGCCAAAGCTGTAGCGCTCGGCAAGGTCCGCCAGAAAGTCCATTTGCCGATCGCTGATATCTCCCGGCGCCACGCCGGTCTGTTTCAGGCTCACGGTAACAATGGCGTAACCCGGCTGCTTGTGGGCGCGGACATTGCGCCGATGCCAGAGCGCGAATTCCGCATCTTTCCGCAACGGATCTTCGAGCGCGTCCGAGCCGTTGAGGCGTTGCACATGATCCGGGCCGCTGAAGAAGGATTGGCAGCGCCGGATTTCCGCTTTGGTAAGCATCATGGCGGAATCCCTGATGCGCCCCCATTCCCGGTGTACTTTTTCCCGGAATTGATCGGCGCCGGTTTCCCGCACCAGAATCTTGATCCGCGCCTTGTACTTGTTGTCGCGGCGGCCTTCGCGGTTGTACACCCGCATGATGGCTTCCAGCGCGCTGAGCAGATGGGGTTTCTCCACCTGCTCGAAAATCATCTGGCCAATGACCGGGGTGCGGCCGAGCCCGCCGCCGGCGAGAATGCGGAAACGGGTTTCGCCATCGTCGCCCCGCACGAGATACACGCCGATATCGTGAACCTGGGTCGCGGCCTGGTCGGCGGGGGTGCCGCAGACAGCGATCTTGAACTTGCGCGGCAGGTAGGCAAACTCGGGGTGGAAGCTCGACCACTGGCGGATGATTTCGCACCAGGGACGGGCGTCCTCGATTTCATCGGCGGCGGCGCCGGCAAAATGGTCGGTGGTCACATTGCGGATGCAGTTGCCGCTGGTCTGAATGGCGTGCATTTCCGCTTCGGCAAGCTCGGCGAGAATATCTGGGGCGTCGACGAGTTCTGGCCAGTTGAACTGGATGTTCTGGCGAGTGGTCAAATGGCCGTAGCCCTTGTCGTAATGGCGGGCGATATGGGCCAGCTTGCGCAGTTGCGCGGAGGAAAGCAGACCATAGGGAACCGCCACCCGCAGCATGGGCGCGAGCCGCTGGACATACAGCCCGTTCTGCAGCCGCAGCGGCAGAAACTCGGCTTCGCTGAGCTTGCCGTCGAGATAGCGCCGGGTCTGGTCCCGGAACTGCGCCACCCGCTCGGCTAGCATGGTATGGTCGTACTGGTCATATCTGTACATGTTCGCTCAGCATTCCAATGCCGCCTCGCGTGGGTCGTGTTGGTCGTGCTTGTGCATTGAGGTTGCAGGCGGGGAGCAAGACAGCGCACCATTGTAATCAATGCCGAAATTCTTTGTAAGCGCGGTGCCTGGGGCATGGTTTGGAACAGGAGGCGTCGAGGCTGAGCACCTGGACGGGGAGCCCTTCCGGCAGCCGTTCGGGAACGTATACCCGGGCATAGGGCTGTTCGCCGGTAAGCAGCACCGCCACCACATCGCCGGGCCCGGGCCGCTCGCCGACTTCAAACGGCAGGGTGTCCAACACGCCCGCCACGGGGCCGCCACATGGAGGCGTACGCGGTCGAGCTTGCGCGAACCGAACTGGGCCATGGCCTAGTTGAGCAGGCCGCGGGTCTGGGCAATCTGTTCGGGCCGGGTGTCCGCTTCGAGTTCGGCGAGCCGCGCCGGGACGATCTCGATTCTGGCGGCGGCGAGTTCGAGCAGGGACAGCAATGCGATTCCGGGCCAGACTTTCACGAAGAAGGTATCCAGACAGGCGAACAATCACTGCAACACATTAAATGTGAGGCGCCCCAGGAAGTCAAAAAAGCGAAGTCAAAACAGTTTACAATGCCCACTAGGAGCCTGCGCCGCAGGAATTCGCGAAAGCGAAAATTCGCTATCGTCGCGCCCCTGGCCGGTCGATTGAGGCGAATGTTGGTGGATATTCAACGAAATCGAGCGGCCAAGGGCGTGGACGGGAGCGGATTTGCAGCCGTGAATTCCTACGGCGCAGTCTCCCAGGTATTCTCTGAAAAACTCCATCCGTGGAGTTTTTCATTATCGCAAAACAAAAGCGTGGTTTTGTTTTGCTAGCGAATTCAATGGCTTACGCCATCGAATTCGGCGGCACTTCCCTGGTTTTGGTAGTGGCCCCCATGGTTGTTCTCGTTACCGGATTGATTCTTTTCTTCGCGCCCCACAGCTTGCGGGAACTCGGCCTGCGGGACGGGGCCCTGGGCAGGCTTCCCTCGGAAGCCGCGTACAAGGGCGCTTTCAGCCTCGTCTCCCTGCTCGGGCTGGGCCTGATGATCTGGGGAAAATCCCTGGCGCCCTTCATAATGGTCTGGGAGCCGGTGTTCGAGCTGCGCTGGATTTCCCACTACGCCATGATGCCGGTGTTCTGTCTGATCATGGCGGGAGTGGGGCAGAAATCACTGACGCGCATGGTCACTCGCCATCCCATGCTGATGGGAGTGTTCCTGTGGGCGGCGGCGCATTTGTGGACCAATGGCGACCTCGCCTCCATGCTGCTGTTCGGCAGCTTCGCCCTGTGGAGCGCGGTCAAGATCTTCAGCCTGTGGGAACCTCCCGATCTCGGGCAATTCCGCAAACCCATGCTGGTAAGGGATTTCCTGTACCTGGTGACCGGCTCGCTGCTCTATTTCGCCGTGTTCGTTTTCCATGGCGATCTGTTCGGCGTGGGCCTGGTGCTCGAATGAAGGCTGCCCTGCTCACCCTGCTGTTTTGCCTCGCCGGCCCGGCGGCGGCTGCGAAAGGGGATGATTCCGTCTGGTGGAATGGAATCTGGATCGCGGAGGGCACGCTGTTTTCCGTGGAGGTCGCGGTGGAAGATGGTCGGGTCGAAGTCCGGCAGATGGAATCGCTCGGTTTTCAGTGGAGCAGCAGCAACGCCAGCGTTTCCGGCGCCAGCCTCCTGTTGGAAGTCGAATACGCCGGCGTGTCGGGAATCATCGAAGCCCGGCTTGAGGAACCCGGCCGCGCTGTCGTCTTCGCCCGCAGTTGCCTGCCCGACTACATGGTGGTCTGCGTCCTCGCCAGAGGCCGCCAGGCGGTGTTTCGCAAAGCGGCGAAATAAGGCCCCCGCCATTCCGCGCCCAAACCATACAGGTCATTCTGCGCGTAGTCGCAGAATCTCCCTGGGAGGGCGCTGCATGAGATTCTGCGACTGCGCTTCGCTACGCGCAGAATGACAGTCTTCAGCAGTTGTCCTGGCTGTGGCGAAGCCAGGCGATGATCTTCCATACATCGTCATCGCCCTCGGGGAAGTTGTCGCCGAATCCCACCATGCGGGTCTCGGGAATTCCCTCCTTGATTATGCGGAAGATTTCGGCATTGTCCCCCGAGTGTTTCCAGCGGCAATCGAACAGGAACAGCGCATCCGCCACGTCGGACTCCTCCTCGATCAGGTTATGGCAAAAGCTGACGCAGGAGCCGAGGAACAACTCCTGGCCCCGGCGCAGGGCGGCGGGGTCGTTGCGGTAGCCGGCCACGATGAATTCCGGCGTCGGCGGCAGGGGCGCATCGGCAAAGGGATTGGTCTCCGACGCCGTTTCGCCCTCGCCGCAGGCGACCAGCAGCGGCAGGCACAGGGCCAGGGCGTGCATTGCCCGGGGCAGGCGTCCCGCGCGAATCGCCATCAGGCGGTTTCCGGCCCCAGGGGCTTGAAGGTGGCAAGCAACTGGGGCAGCAGGGTCAGGGAGCCGGTCAGGGCGACGAGCATCGCCAGGCTCGTCAACAGGCCGAAAATGCCCGTGGGAATGAAATTGGAAAGAATCAGAATCGAAAAGCCCGCGACGATGGTCATGGAAGTGAAATACATCGCCCGGCCGATGCTGTCGTGGCAGAAATACATCGTCCTGCGATAGTTCCCCAGCCGGGGAAACTCGCGCCGGAAGCGATGCATGTAGTGGATGGTGTTGTCCACGCCGATGCCCACCGACACCGCGGCGATGGTGATGGTCATGATGTCCAGGGGAATATCGAGCCAGCCCATGACGCCAAGCACGAGGGATGCGGCGATGGCGTTGGGGATAATGCATAACAAGGCTATCGGCAGTGAGCGGAACAAAACCAGAAACATCCCCATGATGGCGAACATGACCACCCCCAGGGTCAGGATCTGGGACTGGAACAGGCTCTGCAGCACATTGTTGTACATCACCAGCAATCCGGTGAGCCGCACCTGTTCCGGCGCCAGGTCGAATTCCTCTTCGAGACCGGTTTCCACCCGCTGCAGCAATTCGTTGCGATTGAGGTCCGGCGCCGACTCCCGCACCCGCACATTGAAGCGCAGTTCATTGTCGGCGACCCGCACGAAGGGATTCAGCACCACTTCCCGCAGGGCCTCGGGGAAGCGGTTGTAGAGCACCGCCCAGAGCAGGCCGTCCACGGGCTCGTTGCCATTGAGCCGCTCGGCAAGTTGCACCACGGAGCCAAGCGATAGGACCTTGCCGGTGTACGGGTCGGCGTCGAGATACTCGTGCATGGCCTTGACCTGGTTCATGCGCGGCGCGGTGAACCAGTAGGCGTCGCCGGCTTCCCCGTCGAAGCCGCCGCCGAAGCCGTCGTCAAATTCATCGGCGAAAGGGTCGTCGAAGGCGGCTTCGGTATCCGGCAGGGTAACCATGGCGTCGAAGGACAGGGTGCCGCCGAGCTGCTCGTCGATCAGGCTCATGCCCTGGTGGATTTCGGTGCTGTCGCGAAAGTAGTCGATGAAACTGTTCTCGACCCGCAGCCGGGTCAGGCCGGTCACGCCAAGCGCCAGAATCAGCGCGTAGACGACGAACACCCAGCCCCGCAGCCGGTCGGTGAGCCGCGCCAGCGCCGACGTCAGATTGAGCCGCAAGTCCGGCGACAGCCGGCTGCGGTCCGCCGGCAGGGTGGACATGATCGAAGGAAACAGGGTGAACGCCACGATCAGCGCCGTGGCGACTCCCATCATCATCATCCAGCCAAAGGTGATGATGGGCAGAATCCCGCTGACGATGAGCGAGCCGAAGGCGACGATGGTGGTCAGGGCGGTGTAGAGGCAGGGCCGGAACATGCTCAGCACCGCATGGCGCAGCAGCTTGTCGTGGCGGCTGTGGTGGCGGGTTGCGCGCAGCTCGCGGTAGCGCACCGTGAGATGCACCGTGAGCGAGATGGTGATGATCAGCAGCAGGGAAATGAAGTTCGACGAAACCACGGTAACGCGCCAGTCCATCATGCCCAGGACGCCCACCATGACGGTTCCCGCGGCGGCGCAACAGAGCAGGGGAATGGCGACAAAACGCGGCTTGCGGAAAATCAGGCCGAGGGCGACGATGATGAGCAGGACCACGGCAATGCTGAAGCTGCCCAGGTCGCCGCGGACAAAGCTGATGAGGTCGTCGGCGATCATGGGCGCGCCGCTGAGATGGATTCTTGCGCCATCGCGATAGCGGTCGAGGGTGGCGCGAATCGCGGCGATCAGTTCGCTCTGTCTGGCATTGACCGTGACACTGTATTCCGCCCAGGCGGCTTCCACCTCGGCGAGTTCCGCCGCTTGTGCTGCATCCATTGCCCCATCGAGCCGGAGTTGGCGCAATTCACTCCGGCGGCTCACCAGGCCCCGGGCGGTTTCGTCGATGGCCAGATTGAGCTGCAGGCCGGCGGCATTGCCGTCGGGGCTGATGAGGGCGTCGCGGTAGATGGGATTGGCGATCAGTTCCCGCCGCGCGGCTGCGAGGTCGATGTCTTCATCCACCAGGGTCTGGTAGTTCTCGGAAACCGCGGTCAGCGGCGTGTCGCCGAACAGCGGCACATTGAGAATGCTGTCGATGCCCTCCACGCGGTCAATCGCCAGCAGTTCCTGGCGCAGGCGGTCGAGTTTGCCGATTGCTTCCGGGGTGAACAGTCCGCCGGTGGGGATATAGGCCACATAGACGATTTCGCGGATGCCGTAGCGGGCCTCCACCTGGCGGAAATAGGCCAGGTCCGGGTCGTCTTCGAGCAAGAGCGAATCGGCGGAGGCGTCGAGGCGAAAGTACTGGGCAAACCAGCCAAAGCAGGCCACCGCCAGGGCGGTGACGCCGATCACCAGCCAGGGCCTGCCGAAAACCAGTTCGCTATATTGCCTCAGCACTCGCTTGGTTCTGTCGTCCGTGTTCCGGGCAATATACTACAAAGCCGGCGACGCCGGTTCAGCAATGGGTATTGAACGACTGATCGGCCGGGGGCGCGGCCTGCGGCATCCCTTTGCTTCGTCATTCCGCGCGGAGTCGCGGAATCTCATGTCGCTGGCTGTCTGTGGCAAGGTCTGCAACAATCTGTTACCGCGACGATTCGCCGCTTTGACGGAGTGGGGGGAATTGGTAGGATTTTGTCTGCACGGAACGACTTCGGGAGCCGAACGTGAAGCGATTGACTGGACGTGTTCTTTCCCTGGCGCTGGCCTGCGGCATGGTTTTTGCTGTCGGTACTGCTTCCGCCGACGGCTGGCTGCGGTCGATCCCGGAATTCGAGCTTGCCGACCACCTCGGTGAGGTGCACACCCTGGATACCTACCGGGACCACGAATACGTGGTGTTCTATGTGCAGGGCGTGGGCTGCCCCATCGCCCGGCTCGCGCTGCCCAACTACCGCGCCGTGCGGGAGGAATTCGCTTCCCGGAACATCGCCTTTGCCATGTTCAATTCCAATATCCAGGATGACCTGCCCCGTATCGCCAGGGAAGCGGACGAGTTCGGCATCGACTTTCCCATCATGAAGGACCGGGACCAGGCCCTCGCCAAGGCGCTTGGGGTCGAGCGCACGGCGGAAGTCTTCATCGTCGACCCGCGCACTCGCGACGTGCTCTACCGCGGCCCCATCAACGACCAGTTGGGCTATGAGACCCAGCGCAACGAAGCCCGGGAGCATTATCTCATCGACGCCCTGAACACCGTGCTTGCCGGTGGCGAAGTCGACATGGACGGCATCCCCGACTCCAAGGGCTGCCTGGTAGCCATTTTTTAGGAGCCTGCGGCGTGGATGAGAGCGGTTTTGCAGCCGTGAATTCCTGCGGCGCAGGCTCTTGGGGGACTCCGCAATTTGTTGATTCCCAGCCAGCCTGCGGGAGATTCTGCGACTCCGCTTCGCTACGCGCGGAATGACGGGGAACGAACGGCGCACCGCGACCCCACTGGCCCAAGCCTGATGCTTCAGGCATGCTATGACCATGCTGTCGGTCGAAGTCTCGCTCCCGCTCTGGCTCTATCTTGCCCTGCTCGCCCTGGCGGGATACGCCCTGGTCATGAGCGTGCTGTTTCCCGGCGCGCGCTGGTTTCTGCGGCGACGGATCAATCTTGCGGTCGAGCGCATCAATACCAGTCTGCAGATCAAGATCCGGCCGCTGCAGCAAACCCGGCGCCAGGTGCTGATCGATCAGTTGATTTTCGATCGGGACGTGCTCGCCATGATCGAGCAGACCTCCCGGGAGCGGGAAATCCCCCGCCAGGCGCTGCAGCAGCGGGTCCGTGTTTTCGCCCGGGAGATCGTTCCCGCCTTCAACGCCTATTTCTACTACCGGGTCTTCTACTGGCTCGCCAAGCGGATGTCCCGCTTCATCTACCGCATCCGCGTCGGCGCCTCGCATCCCCGGCGGCTGCGGCAACTCGACCCGGAGTCCACGGTGGTTTTCGTCATGAACCACCGCAGCAACATGGACTACATTCTGGTGAGCTATCTCGCCGCGGAGCGCGCCGCGCTTTCCTATGCCGTGGGCGAATGGGCGCGGATCTTTCCCCTGGAAACCCTGATCCGGGCCATGGGCGCATTCTTCGTGCGCCGCAATTCCCGCGACCCGCTGTATCGCAAGGTGCTGGAGCGCTACATCCACCTGGCCACCGGCAATGGCGTATGCCAGGCGGTGTTCCCCGAGGGCAGGCTCAGCCGCGACGGCAAGCCCGGCGAGGCCAGGCTCGGTTTTCTCGACTATATCCTGCGCCATTACGACCGGCAGCGGGACCGCTCCGTGGTGTTCATTCCGGTGGCCATCAATTACGACCATATCCTCGAAGACCAGAACCTGCTCGACTGGGACGACAAGGCCAGACACCCCTCGGCGATGGAGCATCTCAAGCGGCTCTGGCGTTTCCTGCGCCGCAACCTGCTGGCGGGCCCGCGGCGGCGCTTTGCCCGCTACGGCTACGCCAGCGTCAATTTCGGCGAACCCCTGGACATGCGCGAGCACAGCAAGGAGCATGATCTCGACCTGAACCGCCTTGACAAGGAGCAACGCATCGCCGAAGTGGCGGGTATAGCGGCATTACTCATGGCGCGGGTGCAACAGGTGATGCCGGTGCTGCCTGCCCCGCTGGTCGCCCTCGCCCTGCTGCGCAATGCCGGCACGCCATTGACCTCGCTGGAGATCGCCGGGGCCTGCGATGGCATCATCGACGAAATGATCGCCAGCGGCTCTCCCATGAAGAAATCCGAAAAACCGCGCCCGCGCACGGTGCAGAACGCCCTGCACCTGATGCTCGAACATGGGCTGGTTCTGGAGCGGGACAATCATTTCCGCATTCATCCGGACAAGTCCGGCCTGCTGGAATTCTATGCCAACTCGATCCGTCATCTGGTTTGAAAACGGACAGGACGAGATGACCGAAGCTATTGCCGCATTCAGTCTTGCCCGGCGGCGCGGGCTGCTGACGCTGGCGGTCATTGCAAGTCTGCTGCTTGGGGCCGGAATGTTCAGGCTGGGATTCGACAGTTCCCTCAATGCCCTGCTTACCCGCAGCGACCCCTACATCGAAGAACTCGAGTGGCTCGAAGCCGAATTCCCCGCCAGCGCGGAGATCATCTTCGCCTTTTTCGCGCCGGCGGACGAAAACCTGTTCACCCCGCGACGATTGCAGGCCATCGACGAGTTGCGCGGCCGCTATCTGGAAATCCCGCTGGCGACGCGGCATTCCTCTCTGCTCGATTACTATTCGCCGCGCAATCTGCGGCGCCTGTTCTCCCGGGATTACCGGGAATACGGCGAAGCCGGGCTTGCCGCACTGGCCGAGACCGCGGCAGCCGACGATCTGCTGGCGGGAAATCTGCTGCTGGCCGATGGCAGTCTGGCATTCAGCCGCATTCGCCTGAACACCCGATTCGCCAGCGAATCCCGGCGGCTTGACGCCGCCGAAGCAGCACTCGGCCTGCGCGATGAATTGCGGGAAAAGTATCCCGAGCTTGAGATCCATGTGAGCGGCGAAGTGCTGCTTGAGTACTCCAGCCGCCAATCCATGCTGGAAGACCTGGGCGGACTGCTGCCTCTTGTCATCCTTGCCTGCATTCTGGCGATTTGCGGTTTCTTCCGCTCGGTGCGGGCGGGATTCGCCATTCTCGCCCATACCCTGCTCACCCTGCTTTGCGCCCTGGGCACATTGGGGCTGGCGGGGTTCGCCTTCAATACCGTGACGGCGATAGCGCCAGTGATCATCGTGGTGGTTTCGGTGGCGAGCAGCGTCCACGTGATTTCGATTTATCGCCAGGGGCTTGCCCGGAATCTGGCGGTCGAGGAAGCCATGCGCTTCAGCCTGATGCACAATATCCGCCCGGTGAGCCTGGCCGCCCTTACCACGGCAATCGGTTTCGCCTCGCTCAACCTGAGTTCCTCGCCGGCCATCCAGGGCTTCGGCAGCACCGTGGCCGTGGGAATCGTGTTTTCCTGGCTGCTCACCGCGGCGGTGTTGCCGGCATTGTTGATTCGCCTGGTGAAGCGCGTCGGCCCCGATACGGAAGCGGAACTGCTGCAACGCATCATGCAGGGCATTGTCGCAATCGGACGCCGCTTCGACCGGCCGCTGTTCTGGGGCTGCACCGTGCTGGCGGTAACCGGCGTCAGCATGCTTCCCCTCAATGAAACCGATTTCAACCGGCTCGATTTCATCAGCGACGCCGCGGGACTGCGGGATTATTTCGACGCGGTGGGCGAGCGGCTCGACCGCGGCCCGTCCATCAGTTACGGCATTGACGCCGGCAGCGAAGACGGAGCCGTGGACCCTGTCTTTCTCGCCCGACTGGATTCATTGCAGGCCTGGCTCGAAGCCCGGGTGGAAATCGAATCCACCGCCAGCGTGGCGCAGGTGCTGAAAACCGTCAATGAGATGCGTTTCGAGGATGCGGCCGCCTACCGTCTGCCGCATGATCCGGAAACCATCGGCAATTATCTGGATGCCTACGAGTTCGTGCAGAACCGGGATTTTCCACTTTCCAGCCTGCTCAACGGGGACCGCTCCATCGCCACGCTGACGGTCAATGCGAGACCCATGACCAACCAGCAACTGCTCGACCTGAATGCGGTGGTGGACGCTGGATTTGCCGAGAACTTTTCCGGGGCCAGCCTCGTTCACGGCAGCGGCTTGCTGGTTTTCGCCCGCATGGACGAGCGGGTCACCTTGGAATTGCTGCGGGGTTACACCCTTAGCCTGACGCTCATCACCCTGACCCTGATCGCGGGCCTCGGCAGCCTGTACTTTGGCATCCTCAGCATTGTTCCGAATCTGCTGCCGGCGGCCATCGTGTTCGGATTCTGGGGGCTGCTCGTGGGCACCCTGGACCCGTTCGTGATGATGTTGTTCAGCATCAGCATCGGCCTGGTGGTGGACGACACCGTGCATGTGCTGACCCACTACCTGCGCCGGCGCAGGGCCGGGGCGGCCAGTTCCGAAGCCTCGGCCCACGCCATCCGCACCGCGGGGCCGGCGCTGACGATCACCACCCTGATGCTCACCCTGGGCTCCACCTTCCTCATGGCGGCAAGCACCTTCTACTTCCAGCAGGCCGCCAGACTGCTCGTGCCCATCGTGGTGCTGGCGTTACTGCTCGACCTGCTTTATCTTCCGGCGATACTCAGGCGATTCGACAGATGGTGAAAACAAAAGGCCCACCCCAATTCGGGATGGGCCTTTGTATTTCTGGCCTGGATCAATTCAGAATGGAGTTCAGTCTTCTCCGTGGTTTTGATCCTCGAACTTCCAGCTTACCGCGCCGAAGAACATCTCGTCCCAGCTTTCGTTGCCCCAGTCCACCGCCCGGTCCGGGTTGGGGTTGGTTGGGTTTCTTGCCGAGTTGTCCCAAGCCGCCACCGCGGTGATCTTCGTTCCGGCCGGAACGAACTTGGGTTCCTCGTAGGTATAGCTCAACTGCCAGTTGTAGTTGTACTTGGCGATGTTGATCAGTTCCTCGCTGGTGCCGTCGGGATAATCCGCGTAGAAGCGCATGTACCTGCCGCGGAAATGCATGTGCGGCAGATAGCTGTGAATTTTCGCGTCGCGCTCGATGACGATGCTCGCGGTCTGCTCGAAGGCCGGATCGTGCGGAGGAATCGTGGTCCAGGTGTTGGGAAAGACACAGGCGCATCGTCCGCTCATTCTTTCTTCGGGCACCTCCCCTTCCGGGTAGAACCACAAACCGAGTTCGCTGCGGTCAACAGTCTCGCGGCCATTGGGCGTGTAGTGCATGTTGAGATGAAGCACCGAGCCGTCCTTGATCAGACCGCCGGTGTTGGGCGGCGCCAGGTCGGGCGTGTCGCCGGGAATGTACGCGGTGATGTCCGCCTTGTCCGGATGGCGCTCTCCGAGAAAACCACCGCGGCGGCCGGATTCTTCCGGAAAATCCAGGCGATTTACCGTGTGGTGCAATACGGTCCGGTCGCCGGCGATGATCTGGCTTCCCCGCAGCCAGCGGTCCTGTCCCAATTCCATGGGGACTTCCACGTTCACGAATACGCCGTTGCCGGTGGCCGGAACCGTGGTGGCCGGAATGTCCAGCACCAGATCCGGCTCGCCGAAGGCCCATTTGGACTCGGGCCAGGTCAGTTCCGCCAGCGGGTCGCTGTCGCCGTCGATGGGCGCGCCGGCTTCGACCCAGGCAATCATGTTGCGCATGTCTTCGCGGTCGATCAGGCGGTCGTTGATGAACTCGCCGATATGTCCGTCGATCTGGCCCGGAGGCATGCGGCGCGTCATCAGCACTTCGCGAATCATCGGCGACCAGCCGCGCACCATGGTGTGGCTGTCCATGGCGAAGGGCGCCACGCCGCCGGTCCGGTGGCAGGTTGCGCAGTTTTCGGCGATGACCGGCGCAATGTCCGCGGTATAGGAGGGAATGCCCGAATCGGGGTAGCTGACTTCAGACCCGGCGGTGGCGATCAGCGGGTTGCTGACTTCCCCGCCGGCGAGCAATTCGTCGATCGCGGCGCCTGCGCCCGCGGCTGAGCCGCGGTATTCGACCTGAAAGGAATTCGGATCGTACAGCAGCACTTCACCGGTGCGTTCGATGCCCATGGCCTCGGAGACGACTTGCGAGTCGTCCATCAGCACGGGAAGCGCCACATCGCGCTGGTCGAGCCAGGCTTGCACCGCTTCACGGTTGAGCCGGCCCATGGGGTTGATCATCATGAATTCGACCCGCTGCCCATCGTAGCGCCGATGCAGTTCGAGATACTCCGCCAGCGCGGCATCGGCGGCCTCGCTGTCGTT
>JAJDSZ010000060.1 GCA_022827425.1 Pseudomonadales bacterium
CGGTCTTGGGATCCACTCCCACGTCGCGCGCGATGTTCGCGTAGTTGACGATGGTTCCGTTCGCCTGAGCCGCCACTTCGAGAAATTCCCGGAACGGATCCAGCCGCCTGGTGACTTGTTCGGCGGCGATTTCCTCCTTCAGATATGTAAGCGCGTACGCGCGAAGGTACGCGGTTTTGTCGGTGTCGTCGGCGAGTGAATGGATTTTCGGCAAGGTTCCCCAGCGCAAGGCGTCTTCGAGCACGAACGCATCCCGCAATTCCGGCGCGGTCAGTGGAAAGAGGTGATGGACGAACGCACGGCCGGCCAGCAGATTGGACGCCCCGCGTTTGAGCTTGCGGGCGCTTGAGCCGGTAAGCACGAAACGCTTGTCGGTGTTCTCGATCAGCCGATGCGTCACGTCAAGCAGCCGCGGCGCCCGCTGCACTTCGTCGATGAGCACCCATCGCACCGATGCGGACAGCGCCGCAAGCTCGCTTTCCAGCCGCCCCGGTGTTCTGCGATAGCTGTCCTCGACTTCAGGGTCCAGCAAATCGACGTAGAGCGAAGCGTCGGGATCGAAAGCCCGCTTGATGAAGGTGGTTTTGCCGGTGCCGCGCGCCCCGAACAGGAAGCACGAATGGCCACGTGGCAATTGTAAAAACCGCTCAAACATGGCGTAAATCTACACCAAATCGGGATTTAATTCCATATTTCGATTCGAAATCGGGAATTAAATCCTAATTGCTAGAATCATATTGTGCTGAACCCGCACACTCGTGGAGGTGAGTCACTCATAGATAGAACGCCTGTGCGAGTACCAGGACGGCGAAGAAGCCGATGGAGTCGGTGAGGGTGTGGAGGACCACGGAGCCGGCCAGGGCCGGGTCGAGGTTGACCCGGCGCAGGAAGAGGGGGAGGTAGGCGCCGGTGAGCGCGGCGCTGACGAGATTGATCATCATGGCGACGCCGGCGATCAGCGCGAGCAGCAGGTCGCCGTACCAGAGCATGGCGATCAGCCCCATGGCCACAGCCCAGACAAGGCCGTTGAGCAGCGCCACATTCAACTCGCGGATAACGAGCCAGGCGCTGTTGGAAGGGCTGATGTGTCCCAGGGCGATGCTGCGGATGACCAGGGTCAGGGTCTGGGTGCCGGCGACTCCACCCATGTTGGCCACGATCGGCATCAGCACCGCCAGGTAGACGATCTGGTCCACCACGTCCTGAAAGGCGTAGATCACCAGCGCGGCAAGCGCCGCCGCCACCAGGTTCACACCCAGCCATACCGCCCGCCGCCGGGCGGTCTTGATCACCGGGGCAAAGGTATCGTCCTCTTCATCTAGGCCGACCATACTCATCAGGGAATGTTCGGTGCTGTCGCGAATCACGTCCACCACATCGTCAATTGTGATGCGGCCGACGAGTTTGCCCTGTGCATCGACCACCGGCGCGGACACCCAGTCGCGCTGCTCGAACAACTGCGCCACCTGCTCCGCCGGGAGAGATACCGGGATGGCTTCGATATCGGTGCGCATGATGTCGATGACCAGGGTGGACGGATCTGACACGAGCAATTCCCGAATCGGCAGGATGCCCTGGAAATCGTCCTGGCGATTCACCACGTGGATGTTGTCGGTCATTTCCGGAATGAAGTCGTGGCGGCGCAGATAGCGCAAGACGAGTTCCACCGAGTGGCCCTTGCGCACGGCGATGGTGTCGGTATTCATCAGGCCGCCGGCGGTGTCCTCATCGTGGGACAGCACGGTTTCCACCCGTTGCCGATCCTGTTCGTCCATGGCCTGCAATACCTCAGCGGCGACTTGCCGGGGCAGTTGCTGGAGGATGTCGGCGAAGTCGTCGGGTTCGAGTCCGGTGGCGAGTTCCGCCACTTCGGCGGCGTTGTAGTCGCGCAGGAATTCGGCCTGCAGGTCTTCGTTCAGATACTGGATCACCTCGCCTTCGGCGTCCTTGTCGAGCAGTTGCCAAAGGATGCCGCGCGCCTTGGGCGGCGAAGATTCCAGCAGGTGGGCGATACCCGCCGCCGGCAGGGTCTTGACCATCTGCCGCACCTGATACAGCGAACCGCTTTCCAGCGCCAGATTCAGCAGACGCAGGCGGTCGCTCCGGAAATCGGTGTCGGACATGGACATGGCTCCTTCAGGCGCCGCCGCTCAGGGGTTCTCGCCGAATCCATCCTCGATCAGGCGCACGATGGCCGGCAGCGCTTCTTCTTCGTCGGGTCCGTCCACTTCCACGCGCAGCATGGTGCCCTTGACCGCCGCCAGCATCATGAGGGCGAGAATGCTCTTGCCGTCGACCATTTTCTCATGGCCCACACGAATCTCGCTGGCAAAACGCGAAGTCACCCCCACCAGCTTCGACGCCGCCCGGGCGTGGAGCCCGGCCTTGTTGACGATGAGCGATTCGGCGCTGCGCATGCTCAGACCCGCAGTTCCCGATGACGGACCTGGACATTGGCGATCCTGCCCTGGAAGTGGCGCCCGAGCTTTTCGCAGATGAAAACCGAACGGTGCTGGCCGCCGGTGCAACCCACCGCCACGGTGATATAGCTGCGGCTGTTTTCCTCGAAGCGCGGCAGCCAGGTTTCGAGAAAACGGCAAATGTCGCCGCACATCCGCTGCACCACCTCGAATGACTCCAGAAACGAGCGCACCGCGGCGTCACGGCCGTCGAGCGCCCTCAGCCTGGTTTCCCAATAGGGATTCGGCAGGCAGCGCACATCGTAGACGATGTCGGCGTCGGTGGGCACGCCGTTCTTGTAGCCGAAGGACTGGAACAGCAGGGCAAGGCCGCTCTCGGACTTTTCAATGATGCGCTGGCTGATGGCGTCCTGGAGTTGCTGCAGCGACATGCTGCTCGTGTCGATAGCGAGGCTGGCGAGCAGGGCGATGGGTTCGAGCAGCGCCGATTCCTCATCGATGGCCTCGCTCAGCCCCACCTGGCCGGTGGACAGGGGATGCTTGCGGCGGCTTTCGCTGAAGCGCTTCAACAGGGTTTCGCTGTTGGCGTCCAGAAAAACGACTTCCACCGGGATTTCCCTTTCCCTGAGCTGGTCGACAATGCCGGGCACGAGTGGCAGGTCCACCGACAGATTGCGGGCATCGATACTGACGGCCAGGTTGCCGATGCCGCCGGAATCTCCGGCGATGCGCTCCACGAGGGCGGGCAGCAGGCTCGCGGCGAGATTGTCCACACAGTGGTAGCCGCGATCTTCCAGATACCGCAGCACAGTGCTCTTGCCGGAACCCGAACGGCCACTGATGATGGTCAGTTTCATGAGTAAACCTTGCCGATACCGCAATTCTGAACCTGGGCAGTCACGGTCAGTTTCATGCTATTGCCCTTCTCTCGTCATTCTGCGCGTAGTCGCAGAATCCCGTCGGGAGGCCACTTCCCGGAATTTTGCGACTTCGCTTCGCTGCGCGCGGAATGACATCCCGGGGTTTGGCTCGGCGCGGAATGACACGGAGGAAACTCAGGCCTGACAAGTAATGGTGACAGTATACAAGTCGCTCGCATCGGCGGTATTGCGCAATGTGAAACAGAAATCCGCATCGTTGAACAGGGTCGCCACCTGCGCCAGGGTGCGCACGTGGTCGTCGTCCCTGGCGTCGGGAACCACTAGGAAAAACAGCAGGTCTACGGGCCGCTCGTCCATGGCGTCGAAATCGATGGGCTCACACAAGGTCACCAGCACGCCGAAGATTTCGCCGCAGCCTTCCACACGGCAGTGCGGCACGGCAATCCCCTGACCAAGCCCGGTGCTGCCGAGCTGCTCCCGGGCCATGAGCGCGTGGAAGACCGCATCGGCGTCGACGCCGGAGGCTTCATCGGCGATCAATTCGCTGATCCGGTAAAACAGCCTTTTCCTGCTATGGCCCTCGATGGCGCAAAGACAGCGCCCGGGCGTGAGAATTTCTTCGAGTTGCATGTGACGTCCTTTCGCCTTAATCCTGTACCGGCATCGCAAGCCGCTTGCGCTCGTTGGAAGGGGGAATGGAAAGCGACTCGCGGTATTTCGCGATGGTGCGGCGGGCCACCTCGATGCCGCGTTCCCGCAACAGCGTCGCAATCCGGTTATCCGACAAGGGCTTGCATGTATTCTCCTGCGCCACGAGTTTCCTGATAATGGCCCGGATTGCCGTCGATGAACACTCTCCGCCGCCGCTGGTGGAGACGTGGGATGAAAAGAAGTATTTTAGCTCAAACACCCCCCGCGGCGTGTGCAGGTATTTTTGCGTGGTCACCCGGGAAATCGTCGATTCGTGCATGTCCACCGCTTCGGCGATTTCGTGCAGCACCAGGGGTTTCATGGCTTCTTCGCCGTATTCGAGGAAGTCCCGCTGATGCTCGACGATTCTCGCCGCCACTTTCAACAGCGTCTCGTTGCGGCTTTGCAGGCTTTTCAGGAACCAGCGCGCCTCCTGCAGATTACTGCGCAGATAGCTGCCGTCGTCGCCTGCCGAATTCGACGCCAGGTCGGCGTAATCCTGATTGATGCGGATGCGGGGGGCGCTGTCGGGATTGAGGTCAACCCGCCATGTGGCGGAAGCCGGGTCCCGGCGCACCAGCACATCCGGTATCACATAACCCGCCGCCGCGGGCGAAAGTTGGGCGCCGGGCCGGGGATTGAGCGATTCGATCAGCCGAATGGCGGCGCCGAGTTCGTCCTCACGCAGCCGGGCGCGCCGCATCAATTGCGCGTAATCGTGGCTTGCCAGGAGGTCGAGATGGTTGTTTACGACCCGTCTGGCGCACTCGGCGGCGCTTTCAAGTTCCGGATCGCTGATCTGCCCGAGTTGCAGCAACAGGCATTCGGCGAGGTCGCGGGAAGCCACCCCGGCGGGGTCGAATTGCTGGATCCGGTGCAATACCGCCAGCGCTTCATCGGCGCCGACCCCCGCCGCCGGGGCAAAAGCCGCGAGCAGGGAATCGATATCCACGCTGAGCATGCCGTTGGCGTCGATGGCGTCGATAATGGCCAGGGCGATGGTCTGGTCCCGGTTCGACATGGGCGTCAGGTTCAGTTGCCAGAGCAGGTGGTCCTGCAGGCTGTCGGGCTCGGGGCTGCTCGCGGCGAAATCAAAGGCTTCGCCATCGCGGGCCGGGCCGCTGAAGGAAGGCTGCCAGGGTTCCTGCCACCGGGTTTCCCGCCAGTCGTCTTCCGCCCGCAACTGCGCGCTGTGCTCCCGCTCGCTTTCCTCGAGTTCGAGCATGGGATTGGATTCGAGCATCTGCCCGACTTCCTGATGCAGGTCGGTACTGGAGAGTTGCAGCAGCCGGATCGCCTGCTGAAGCTGCGGAGTCATCGCGAGTTGCTGTCCGAGCTTGAGCTGTAGCGAAAGTTTCATTTCCCTGGACGACCGAATTTCGGGGGAACTCCCCACCCGATGCAGAAAATTCAGTATACCCGAAGACTTTGGCACTTTCCTTGCATGACCGCGAAATCTGCGAACTCGGTCATCCTGCGCGCGGTCGCAGAATCTCCCTGGGAGGCCACTGCATGAGTTTCTGCGACTTCGCTTCGCGCAGAATGACGAAGGATGAAGAGGGACCGGGCGCTGCTGTTACGCTCGAATTGGCGGAAGGCCCGCGCCTACATGTCGAAATTTTCCCCGAGATAGACTTCGCGAACGGTGGGATTGGCGAGAATCGTGGCGGGTTCGCCCTGGGCGATGATGCGGCCTTCGCTGACGATGCAGGCCTTTTCGCAGATGTCGAGGGTTTCCCGGACGTTGTGATCGGTCAGCAGAATGCCAATGCCCCGGGCCTTGAGATGGGCTATGAGATGCTTGATGTCGCTTACCGATATCGGATCGATACCGGCAAATGGCTCGTCGAGCAGCAGGTAGCCCGGTTCGGTGGCGAGGGTGCGGGCGATTTCGGTGCGCCGCCGCTCGCCGCCGGAAAGGCTCATGCCCTTGCTGTGCCGCACATGGGCGATATGGAATTCTTCGAGCAGGGCTTCGAGCCGCCGCCCGCGCCCCTGGCTGTCCAGTTCCTTGCGGGTTTCGAGAATGGCAAGGATATTGTCTTCCACGCTCAGGGTGCGGAAGATCGAGGCGTCCTGGGGCAGATAGGCGAGGCCATGGGCGGCGCGGCGATGGATGGGCTGGTTCGTCACCTTGTCGCCGTCGATGAAGACATCGCCCTGGTCCGGGCGAATCAGCCCCACGAGCATGTAGAAGCAGGTGGTCTTGCCGGCGCCGTTGGGGCCAAGCAGGCCGACCACCCCGCCCCGCTCGATGGCCAGGGAAACCTCGTTGACCACCCGGCGTCCCCGATAGCTCTTGACGAGGCCGACAGCTTCAAGCATGGCTTCAGTCATTCCGGGGAGTGAAGGCCCCCGCGCAGTTGCCGCTGGCGCGGATCAGTTCGAGCCCGGTCACATAAACGATGGACTCGCATTGGGTGTCCATTTCCCGGGAGCGAATGCCGGCATTGCCCACGAGTTCAATAACGGTATTGCCGTCGGCATCGGTGTAGAAAAGGATGGTATCGCCGCTGCCGGCGACAAGCCCGCCGTCGTCATCGAGGCTTTGCCGATAGTTCGCCGGGGTGCCCTGTACCTTTACCCCGTTCAGTTCGTTGGTTTCGGTGCTGTACTCGATCAGGGCCTGGTCGCCACGGATTTCCAGGCTGCCCCGGGTGATGATGACGTTGTCGGTCATATGCAACTGGCGTACGCCGTTTTCCATCGACAGGGAAGAGTCGCCGTCGGCGCTCCATTCGATGGCCTGCCCGTCGTCGTTTTCCTGCGCCGGCGCCACAATGGCCCAGGCCAGCGCGCCCGCCAGCGCGAACCGGCGGGAAACCTCAGGGCCGCGCATGGCCGCCCCGGACTTCGCCGAGCATGAGCAGGCTGTCTTCCGGCAGATGCAGCACCAGCCCCGCCGCGCTCTGCCACAATGCGCCGGAGGTCATTTCCACCCGGGCATCGGTGGCGATGATTTCATCCACCAGATCGATATCGAGGCTGCTGGTGGTCAGCGTCAACCCGTCGGAATCACCGGCGTCATTGCGCCGCAGCATGACATTTCCGCTCAATTCGAGATGCTCGCCGCTGGCGGGCGAAACTCCCTGTTCCGCCTCCATCTGCCAATCGGTGCCGCCATCGCCGGCATACCACTGCAGGAAAGGCTCGCTCCACTCGATGGTATTGTCGCTGAAACGAATCTGGCGGGCCGCCTGCAAGGCGTATCCGAGCCTGCCCGCTTCGTTGTGGAAGCGCAGGTCCACGCCTTCGGCATGCGCATTGTACGCCGGCGCCGCCAGCGGTGGGGAAGGCGATTCCCGCACGGTTTCCAGGCCGCCGATTGCCGCCACCGCGGCGGCCACGGCCACAGCGGGTGGGATGAAGCTTCTCTTTGGCACAGTCGAATCAAACTCGGTTCCGGTCTGCGAACAGCCTATCACGAAACTTCGGCGATTCTTCTCCCGTCATTCCGCGCGAGACGAAGCGCCCCACCCCGTCATTCCGCGCGGAGCGAAGCGCAGTCGCAGAATCCCAGGCAGAGTCCTCCCACGAGATGCCGCATCTGCGCGCAGCATGACGGGGAGGAAAGGGAGTGATATTTCACCTTGCGGCTTGCAGGAATTCATCATAACGGCTCTGGCAGCGCAGCAGGAAATCGGTGATTTCCCGCACGGCGCCGCTACCTCCGGGGAGCGAGGTGACCACATGCACCTGATCGCGCACGTCTTCATGGCCATTGGGCACCGAGCAGGCAAGTCCCGCCGCCCGCAGCACCGGCAGGTCCATGAGATCGTCGCCGACGAAGCCGAACTGCTCGGCTTCGAGCCCGGCGAGCTGCAGGAAATCCCCCATGGCCGCGAGCTTGTCCACCGCGCCCTGGTAGAGGTGGTGGATGCCGAGGTCGGCGCAGCGCCGTTCGAGAATCGGCGAGGCGCGGCTGGTGATGATCACAACTTCCATGCCGGCCTGGCGCAGCATTTTCAACCCATGGCCATCGTGGGCGTGAAAGGCCTTCATTTCCTCGCCGGCGCTGGTGAAATACAGCCGCCCGTCGCTGAGCACGCCGTCCACATCGAGCCCGAGCGCCCGGATGGGCAGCGCCCGCCGCCCGGCTTCGGGTTCGCCGCACTGGAATTTCATCGCCACCAAGCCCTACACCACATTGGCCCGGAGCAGGTCGTGCATCTTGACGATGCCGCTGGGCTCGCCTTCGGTATCGGTAACGATCAACACATAGACACTGGTTTCCTGCATGATGCGCGCCGCTTCCGCCGCCAGGGCGTTTTCGTCGATGTGGACGAAATTCGCCGACATGACCTCTTCCACCCGGGTCGCGCCAATGTCATGGCCCGCGTCGATGGCCCGGCGCAAATCGCCGTCGGTGAACACTCCGCTGACCTTGCCCGCCGCGTCGGTTATCGTGGTGAGGCCGAAGCCGCCGGCGCTGACTTCAAGCAGGGCCTCGGCAAGCCCGGCGCCGGCCTGCACCTGCGGAATCTCCTGCTTGGGATGCATGATGTCCCTGACCTTGACGAGCAGACGCCGTCCCAACTGTCCGCCGGGGTGAGAGCGGGCGAAATCCTCGCTGCTGAATCCCCGTGCCTCCAGCAGGGCCATGGCAAGGGCGTCGCCTAGCGCCAGCGCCGCCATGGCGCTTGCCGTGGGCGCCAGGCCCAGGGGGCAGGCTTCCTCGCTGACTCCCGCATCGAGATGGATATCCGCCGCCCGGGCGAGTTCCGAGCCGGATTTGCCGGTCATGGCGACCAGGGGAATGCCGCGCCGCCGCAGCACCGGCAACAGGGCGATGATTTCATCGGTGGCGCCGGAATTGGAAATCGCCAGCACCACATCGGCCGAGGTAATCATGCCGATGTCGCCGTGGGCGGCTTCGGCGGGATGCACGAACAGCGCCGGTGTGCCGGTGCTCGACAGAGTGGCGGCAATCTTGTTGCCGATATGACCCGACTTGCCCATGCCGGTGACCGCCACGCGGCCCCTGCAGGACAGCATCAGCCGGCAGGCCTGCCCGAACCCGTCGCCGATTCGCCCCGGCAATTCGGCAAGCGCCGCCCGTTCGATGGCAATCGTGCGCAAGGCGCTGTCGATAAAGGAAAAGTTCTTGTCCATGGCAGGACTCAGGTGTTTTGCAGCATTAACGTAAACCAGCCGCAGTAGATTAACAACAAGGTCAGGCCGCCCAGTCGGCCGATTGATCTGCCGCGCCGGATGCTGAGATAACAGAACAGCGCCAGCACGAGGCAGATCAGCAATACCGCGGCGTAATCGAGATAGAGGAAGCTCGGCTCCAGCGGCCCCGGCGCAAGCAGCCCGGGAAAGGGCAGGACCACCAGCAGGTTCATGATGTTCGAGCCGAGAATATTGCCGATGGCGAGTTCATCCTCGTCCTTCACCGCGCAAGTCACCGACAGCGCCAGCTCCGGCAGGCTCGTGCCCAGGGCCACCACGGTCAGCCCTATGACGCCGGTGCTCACGCCCAGGGTATGGGCGATGGAAGTCGCGGCGACCACCAGCGCCTGGGAACTGACCACCAGCATCAACAGGCCGAAAAGCAGGAAGCAGATCGCCCGGAAATTGCTGACTTTCTCGATCCGCAGCTCGTCGAGCACCTTTTCCGGTTCGCTCTTCACCTGGGGCAGCATCAGTTTGCGGATGAAGAAAACGGCAATGATGATCAGCACCGCGGCGTCGGTCCAGCCAAGGTGCAGGTCGATGAACAGCAGGCCGGTGACCAAGGTGACCAGCAGCATCGCCGCCATTTCCTTGCGCATCAGGTTCGGTGGCGGCGTCAGCGGGGCGACCATGGCGGCAACGCCGAGAGCAATGCCCACATTGAACAGGTTCGAGCCCAGGGCATTGCCCACCGCCAGATGGGGTTCACCGTTGAGCGAGGCAACCGCCGAGGAAAAGAATTCCGGCGCCGAAGTGCCGAAGGCGACCACGGTAAGGCCGATGAGCAGCGGCGAAACTCCCAGATTGCGGGCCAGAGCCGAGGCACCGAAAACGAAGAGATTTGCGCCCCAGGCCAGACCGACAAAGCCGAGAACGATGAACAGGATGTCAAGAAGCATTAGCCGGAAAATCCACCGGGCCGCGAGCAAGCGCCCAATTAGAAGGATGTTTGTTCGCTAATGCAAGTGATCGCGGAAAGACCCAAACGCCGCTGCCTGAAACAGCGCCGCAAAAGACTCGCCTGACCCGGGAGCCTGCGTCGCAGGCTCCTAGGCGACATTTGATATATCATTATAACTTTCTATATCAAACGAGCCCGCCGTGAACGTTTTCGATACCCTGAGTGACGAGTCGCGCTTCAAGGAACTCGACAAATCTTCGCCGACGCCGCTGTATTTTCAGCTCTACAGCCTGTTGAAGACCCTGATTCTCGATGGCACCCTGCCCTTCGGCAGCCGCATGCCCACCGAGGAAGTGCTGGCCAATCTGTTCAATGTCTCCCGAATCACCGCCAAGCGCGCCATGGACGATCTTGCCGGCGAAGGCCTGCTCGCCCGCAGCCGGGGCAAGGGCACCCATGTCATCTACAAATATTCGCCGCGGCCGGTGAAGGCGCCGCTGGTGGGCATGCTCCAGGAGATCGAGACCATGGCGCGCAACAGCCGTGCCCGGGTGATCCGCTGCAGTTGGCAGGAACCGCCCCAGGCGGTGCGGGACGAATTGGGCCTTGACCCGGGAGAGCGGGCCTTGCACCTGATTCGGGTGCGGCAGCGGGACCGGCTCGACTTCGGCTATTACACGAGTTGGACCGCCGGTGTCGATATGCCCTCGAAACCGGCGATATTCGAGACTACGCCCCGGCTTTCGTACTTTCGCCAGAAGGGGCTCGAAGTAACCCATGTAAAACAGACCCTTAGCGCCGAAGCCGCCGCCGCCGAGGCCGCCAGGGCGCTGGATGTGGCTGAGGGCAGCCCCCTGCTCAGCCTCACCCGCCGCTCCTATAACAAGAGCGCCGAAGGCGAGCGCATGCACGACTACCTTCGGGCGCTCTACAACCCGGAACACTTCCGCTACGAAATGGACCTTGAGGTCGATTGACGGGTGGGGCCCGGCAGGCTCCCAGGCCTCGCCGTGCGCGCCGAGTCTGGGTGAGGGCAGGCGTTTGCGAAGCGCAGCTTCGTGCGCGGGCCAAATGCCCTTGCGCTTCGTTCGGTGGCTGGAAAGCGACCGGAGTTCGTTCGGATCCAAAATGAGAAATACGCATGGATTACCCGACAATAGAAAGCCTGGTAGGCAATACGCCGCTGGTGCGCCTGCAACGATTGCCCGGAGAGACCGGCAATCATGTGCTGATCAAGCTCGAAGGCGACAACCCCGCAGGATCGGTGAAAGACCGCCCCGCCATGAGCATGATCCAGCGCGCCGAGGAACGCGGCAATATCGCCCCCGGCGATGTTCTCGTGGAAGCCACCAGCGGCAATACCGGCATCGCCCTGGCCATGGCTGCGGCGATCAAGGGCTACCGCATGAAGCTCATCATGCCCGGCAACATGAGCGAAGAGCGCAAGGCCTCCATGGCGGCCTATGGCGCCGAGTTGATTCTGGTTTCCGAAGAAGAAGGCATGGAAGGTGCCCGGGACCTTGCCCTGGACATGAACCGGCGCGGCGAAGGCAAGCTGCTCGATCAGTTCGCCAATCCGGACAACCCCCTGGCCCATGTGGAAGCCACCGGTCGCGAGATTTGGCGGGACACTGCGGGAACAGTAACACATTTCGTCAGTTCCATGGGCACCACCGGCACCATCATGGGAGTATCGCGCTATCTCAAGCGGAAGAATCCCGCTATCGAGATCATCGGCCTGCAGCCTGATGACGATTCTCGCATTCCCGGCATCCGCCGCTGGCCCGAGGAGTATCTGCCGAAGATTTTTGATCGTGGCAGGGTGGACCGCATCATCGATATCGCCCAGCGCGACGCCGAGGTCACCATGCGCCGGCTTGCTGCGGAGGAGGGTGTCTTCTGCGGCGTTTCCTCGGGTGGGGCGGTCTTCGCCGCCTTGCAGATTTCCCGCGAAGTGGAAAACGCCACCATTGTGGCAATCATCTGCGATCGCGGCGACCGTTATCTCTCCACCGGCGTCTTCTCCAGTGAATCCGGAACCTGAGGCGGGTTTCCGTTCCGGCCGGGCTCCCCGGTCTTCTTCGTCAAAACCGGAAACGACCTCAATCACTCCCCGCTGCGCGGTTTTTGCCGCCTGCGGCGGATGCAGCCGGCAGGATGTTCCCGGTACCGCGCAATTGGCCGACAAACAGGCGCTGCTGCAACGGGAACTCGCGGAGCTCGCTGGCATCGAGCCGGAAAGCTACCAGTTGCTGCCGCCTGTGACGGGCCCACAATGGAATTACCGCCGCAAGGCGCGGCTCGCGGTGCGCCTCGTACGCCGCAAGGGCGGTGTGCTCGCGGGATTCCGGGAAAAACGCGGCAGTTTTGTCACCGACATGAAGGACTGCGAGGTGCTCGTTGCGCCCCTGGCCGCCCTGATCCGCCCCCTGCGGGCACTGCTCAACGGCATGGCGGCCCGGGAGGCGATTCCCCAGATCGAAGTCGCCGCCGGTGAGTCCGATGCCGGCGGCGAATGCTCCCAGGCCGCCATTGTGCTGCGCCATATGCGCCCGCTGGGCCGGGACGATTTGCAGCGGCTCAGCGCATTCGCCGTCCGATGGGGGCTGCAAATCTATTTGCAGCCAGGCGGCGTGGACAGCGTCCGGCGGCTGTACCCGCGCAGCGGGCCGGAACGCCTGCATTATCACTTGCCGAAATTCGGCCTGCGGCTGGCCTTTCATCCCATGGATTTTCTTCAGGTGAATGCAGTGGTGAACCGGCGCGCAATCGATCTCGTGAGCGAATTGCTTGATTTGCGAAAGCATGACCGGCTGCTCGACCTGTTCTGCGGCCTCGGCAATTTCAGCCTGCCCCTGGCGACCCGCTGCGAGCACGTGACCGGCATCGAAAACAGTGGGGAAATGGTGGCCAGGGCAGTGGAAAACGCCCAGGCCAACGGGATCACGAATGCCGGTTTCATTGCCGCCGACCTGTATCGCAAGCATCCCCTTGCCCTGCCGCAGCCGCCGGAGTCCTGCAATCGGATCCTGCTGGACCCGCCCCGCAGCGGCGCCCTGGAAACCATTCCCCTGATTGCCGCCAGCGGCGCCGACCGGGTGGTCTACGTTTCCTGCAATCCGGAAAGTCTGGCCAGGGACGCCAGGGAACTGCGCCGCCGGGGGTTTGATTTGAAATCCGCCGGGGTAATGGATATGTTCCCGCATACCTTGCATGTCGAGTCGGTGGCCATGTTCGAATCCGCGCGGCAACGGGCCGGGAGCCTGCCATGAACCGGGACCGGGAACCCGGCGATCAGTCGCAACTCGCGCAACTCTCGCCCGTGGACCGGCTGCTGGCACTGATGTCGATGCTGCGGGATGCGGAGCATGGCTGCCCCTGGGACCTCAAGCAGACTTTCGAATCGCTGATTCCCCATACCGTGGAGGAAGTCCACGAAGTCATCCACGCCATTGAAAACGGCGACCGGGACGAGTTGCGCGATGAACTCGGCGACCTGCTGTTTCAGGTGGTCTTCTATGCCCAGTTGTCCCGGGAAGAGGGCGGTTTCGACTTTCAGGATATTGCGGCGGAGGTTACCGGCAAGCTGCTGCGGCGCCATCCCCATGTGTTTCCCGACGGTCGGCTGGAAAGCTTTGGCCAGAAGCAGGAACTCAGCGCCGGCGAGGTGGCAAGCAACTGGGAGGCGATCAAACGGGCCGAACGCGCGGCAAAGGGGAAAACGCACGGAAACCGCAATGGCGCCAATGGGGAAGAAGACAACTCCGCCAGCGTGCTGGACGGCTTGCCGAAGTCGCTGCCGGCGTTGGAAAAGGCGCGCAAGCTGCAACAACGCGCTGCGGGAGTCGGTTTCGACTGGCCCTCGCCGCCGCCGGTGCTGGACAAGGTCCGGGAGGAAGTCGGCGAGTTCAGCACCGCCCTGGAAACCGCGGACTCCGCGGCCATGCGCGGGGAACTCGGCGACATGCTTTTCGCCGTGGTCAATCTGGCGCGGCATTGCCGGATCGACCCGGAATCCGCACTGCGGGAATCGAACCGCCGCTTCGAGGCTCGCTTCCGGCTACTTGAGCGACTCGCCCTCGCGCGCGGCTGGAAGCTGCCGGAGCGCGAATTGCGGGAACTTGACGAACTGTGGGACTTGGCGAAGAATCGCGTCCGCACCAACCATTCTGGTGACTCACATTGAAAATGATCTTGCTCGGCGCCCCCGGCGCCGGAAAGGGCACCCAGGCCCGCTTCATCACGGAAAAATTTGCGATTCCGCAAATTTCCACCGGCGATATGCTGCGCTCCGCGGTGCGTGACGGCACCGAACTCGGCCGGCAGGTCGAGGCGGTCATGGCCAGCGGCGCCCTGGTCGGCGACGAACTTATCGTCGCCCTGGTGCTTGAGCGCATCGCCCGGGAAGATTGCGCCGGCGGATTCCTGTTCGACGGTTTTCCCCGCACGATTCCCCAGGCCAGGGCCACCACCGAGGCCGGGGTTGAAATCGACGTGGTGCTCAATATCGCCGTAAACGACGATGAAATCGTCCGCCGGCTCGGCGGGCGCCGGACCCATCCGGCTTCCGGCCGCGTCTATCACGTGGAGTTCAATCCGCCGACAGTCGCCGACCGCGATGACGAAACCGGCGAGGAACTGATCCAGCGCGAAGACGACCACGAGGAGACCGTGCGCCAGCGCCTCGCGGTTTACCATCAGCAGACCAAGCCCCTGGTGGCCTATTACCGCGGATTGGCCCAGGAAGGGCTGCCCCTGCGAGTGCTCAATGTGGAAGGCAACGCGCCAGTTTCCGAAATCCGCGATGCGGTTCTGCGCCTGCTATGAGAATGGGATGTCGTCCATTCTGATGCTCAATACGGCGCTGGCGTCGGCCTGTGCTGTTTTCGCGGGAACTGACGAAAGCAAATTGATCGTCAGGCGCGCCGGGGACGAGCGCCAGTCCGCCCAGACCATCCTCCAACTCGCCCGGCAAGCGCTCGATGAAGCCGGTGTAAAGCGCGCCGATGCCGTGGCCGTGGTTTCCGGCCCCGGCTCCTTCACCGGCACCCGCATCGGCATTGCGGCGGCCCAGGGGCTCTGCGCCGCCTGGGATGTTCCCGCCCTGCCGATTTCGACCCTGGCGCTTACCGCCGCTGCCGCTCATCGATCGCAGCCGGCGGATACCTGGCTGGCCGGCATCCCCGCCCGGGCGGATGAGTTGTATTTTGGCTGTTATCGAAGCGCTGGCAAAGGGCTGACGCTCTTTGGCAGGGAACAGGGTGGCAGACTGGAAGAATTGAATATCGGCTCGGAATCATCGGCGGCCGGGAAAGACCTGGCGCCTCAGGATTTTGGAAGGGTCATGGCGGCAGGTGACGGCTGGCCCGAAGCAGCCGCTATTGAAGCCCGATTCAAACTCAGGCTGACGGGGGAGCCCATTGCGGTGACGGTGGAAGCAATCGATTTGGCACGGCTTGCCCGAACGGCCCGGCAGCGCGGCGAATTCGTCAATGCGGACTTGCTGCGGCCCAATTACGTGACCGGGATGCCACAATACCGGGAACAGGCCACCAGTGGCTGAACCGGGTTTCCCGCAGATTGTTGTCCTCGCCCTGATTCAGGGCCTGACGGAATTCCTGCCGGTTTCGTCTTCGGGCCACTTGCTGCTGCCATCGCTGTGGCTCGGCTGGCCCGACCAGGGCCTTGCTTTTGATGTGGCCTTCCACAGTGGCAGCCTGCTTGCGGTGATCGGCTACTTTCGCCGTGACCTGTGGCGCATGATGCTGAATGGACTGCGTTTCGGCCCGCAACACGCCGAGGGCCGCCTGCTCTGGTTGTTGCTGCTCGCCACGGCGCCCGTCGGGCTCACGGGGCTGCTGCTGCGCGATACGGTGGAAGCCCATGCACGCACGGTCAGTGTCATCGCCTATGCGTCCATCGGCTTTGGCCTGTTGCTCTCCGCCGCTGATCTTGCCGGCCGCCGGGACCGGGGCATGGACGACATCGGCTGGAAAACCGCCCTGCTCATAGGTCTGGCCCAGTGTCTTGCGCTCATTCCCGGCGCCTCGCGCTCCGGCGTAACCATGACCGCCGCCCTGCTGTGCCGGCTCGACCGCGAATCCGCGGCGCGCTTTTCCTTTCTGCTGGCGGTGCCGGTAATGCTGGCCAGCGGCTCCCTGGAAGCGCTGGATCTCGTCCTGCGGCCGCCTCCCAACCGGCAGTTGTTATCGCTGGCTTTGGGCACGGCGCTCGCGGCGCTGGTAGCCTGGCTCAGCATCGACTGGTTCCTGCGCTGGATAGCAAGGGTGAGTTTCCAGCCATTCGTAATCTACCGAATAGCCCTTGGCCTCGCCATGCTGCTGTTCCTGGATTGAAGATCGCATACCACGGTGGATCGGCGTGGCTCAAGACCCCACCTGCCCCCTCAACCACTCCCTCACCCTCCCGCCGGGGGCGTTGCCGGTCAATTCGGTGGCCAGGTCGGAGGCGGCCAGCAGCGCGCCGGTGTCGATGCCGGTTTCCATGCCCATTTGCCGCAACATCACCACCACGTCCTCGGTGGCCACATTGCCGCTGGCGCCGGGAGCGAACGGGCAGCCGCCGAGGCCGCCGATGGAACTGTCGAACCAGCGCACTCCGGCATCGAGCGCGGCATAGACATTGGCCAGGGCCATGGCCCTCGTGTCGTGGAAATGGCAGCCGAGCACGCCGGGGCCGTGTTCGCCGGCCAGTTCGCCGAGCAGGGCGCTGACCCGGGCCGGGTCAGCCGCACCGATGGTGTCCGCCAGAACCAGGCGATGGATTCCGGCATCGACGAAGCGGGCGGCAATCTTGTGGACGATGACGGGGCCCACGGCGCCTTCGAAAGGGCAGCGAAAACTCACTGCCACAATGACAATCACCTCAATCCCGTCTGCCCTGGCAAGGTCGATGATCCGGCAGGCCGCAAGTTCGGCATCGGCCATGCCCATGCGGGCATTGCGCCGGGCCATGGTCTCGCTTGCGTAGACCACCATGGTGACCGATTCGGCGCCGGCTTCCCGGGCGAGTTCATAGCCCCTGGTATTGGGAATGAGAAAGCTGTAACTGGCCCGGCCATTGCGTTCCGTCTGCTCCAGGGATTGCAGCAGCACATCGGTGCCGGCCATTGCCGGCACGGCTTTCGGCGAGACGAAACTGCCGGCCTCGATGCGGGAAAGCCCCGCGGCCTCCAGCGCCCGGATCAGTTGCAGGCGCCCGGAAACCGGCAGAATGCGGCTCTGGCTTTGCAGCCCGTCCCGGGGGCCGACTTCATTGACGGTGACCCGGTCAGACATCAGCCGATCACTCCTTCTTCACGCAGCCGCTTGGTTTCCGCGGCATCGAGGGCAAGGCAGTCGCGCAGCACTTCGTCGGTATGTTGCCCGAGGCGCGGCGCGGCGCTGTAATCTGTCGTCGCCGTGCGCGACAACCTGATCGGATTGCCGGGGCCTTTGGTGGCCCCGCCATCGGGGTGGCGCAGTTCCACCACCATATCCCGCCGCAGCACTTGCGGGTCGGAAAGGGCCTGCTCGAAATTGTTCACCGGGGCGCAGGGAATGCGTTTTTCCTCCAGCCGGCGCAGCCAGTTGGCGCAGGTGTCCCCCGCAAGCGCCTCTTTGACCCGGCGGTTGATGTGGTCCCGGTCGCGCCAGCGCCCCGGCTGGGTGTCGTACTCGGGTTTGTCGAGGTCGGGGCAGTCGAGCACCTGTTTCAGGTTTTGCCAGAAGTTGTCGGTGATGACGGCGATGACAATGAAGCCGTCGGCGCAGCCGAAAGTGTCGTATGGCACATGGACAAAATGGGAATTGCCGATGGGGTGGGGATTTTCCCCGGAGAGAAAGTACATGGTCGCCATGTAGTTGAGCATGGAGATCTGGCAGTCAAGCATGGAAATGTCGACTTCCTGCCCGCGCCCGCTGCGCTCGCGCTCCTGCAATGCCGCGAGCACTCCCATCACGCCGAACATGCCGCCGCCGAGATCGCCGATGGGAATGCCGGCGCGGACGGGATGCTCCCGGTCGGACCCGGTGATCGACATGCCGCCGCCGGTGGCCTGGGCCACCTGATCGAAGGCGGGCCGCCTGCTGCCGGGGCCGCTGGCGCCGAAGCCGGTTACCATGCAGGCGATGATGCGCGGATTGACCTTGGCGAGGCTTGGGTAATCGATGCCGAGCCGTTTCGGCACACCGGCGCCGAAATTGCTGATGACCACGTCGGAGACCGCCACAAGCCGATAGAAGAGCGCCAGGCCTTCCGTATTCTTCAGGTTGATCGCGACGCTTTTCTTGTTGCGGTTGAGCGTGATGAAATAGGCGCCCATGCCTTCGAGGGAATAGCGGGGATCGTTGGCGAGCAGTTTGCGGGTGCCTTCGCCGGCGGTGGGTTCGACCTTGATGGTTTCGGCGCCGAGGTCGGCGAGAATCATGCTCGCATAGGGCCCCGCCAGCATGTGGGTGAGATCGAGTATGCGGATTCCTTCGAGCGCGCCCGGCATGCTATTCAACTCCAGAATTTTTCAGGCATGCACCTTCTCCCGGAATCCCCTGTGAGATTCCGCGACTTTGCTTCGCTTCGCGCAGAATCACAGAGGGCTTCCAGCGGATTGCCTTGCAAGATTGTAATTGTAATAATGTTATACCTTTAGGGCAAATGCTCGATTTGGCGAGGAAAAACGGGGCTTGGGATATGGAACGGACAGACCGCACGGCGAAAGAATTATATTTCGAAATCAAGGCGAACCCCCGTCCGCGATTCGGTTTTGGCGACAAGGCGATCCTGGTCAATGTGGACCTGCAGAAGGTCTACACCCGCCCCGACCTGTTCGTCACGGCCTATGAAACCGACCCGAAACAGAAGGAATACGTCAATCGCCTCAGCGCCGGTTTCCGCCGCCTTGGCTGGCCGGTGGCGTGGACCTATGTGGCCTATATGGAGTCCGGCGAGGACTGCGGCATCTGGGGAACCCGCAGCGACACCCCCGACTCCCTGCAGAACATCAGGCACGGCTCGGAGCGCGCCGAATTCGACGACCGGCTCGAAATCGACCGCGGGCGCGATGTCATCTATTGCAAAAAAATGCCCTCGGCTTTTTTCGAGACCCAGTTGCAGTCGCTTTGCGTATGGCACCGGGTGGACACCGTGGTGCTCACCGGCGGCTCGACTTCCGGCTGCATCCGCGCCAGCGCCGTGGAGTCCCTGTCCCGGGGTTATCGCACCATCGTTCCCGAGGAATGTGTCGCCGACAAGCACGAAAGCGTGCACTATGCCAATCTGATGGACCTTGCCATCAAGTACGCCGACGTGATTCCCGTGGCCGAGGTTTTCGCCTGGCTCGATGCGCTGCCGGCCAAAGGCTGAGCAAAACCATGCAGCCAGACCTCAAACTCTACGACTACTGGCCGTATCGCGACCGGCCGAAAATCGTCTGGCCCGGCGGCGCGAGAATCGCATTCTGGGTGGCGCCGAACATCGAATTCTACGAACTCGACCCGCCCGCCAATCCTTATCGCAAGCCCTGGCCGCGGCCGTACCCCGACGTCGGCGGCTATTCGATCCGCGACTACGGCAACCGGGTGGGACACGAGCGGCAAATGCGCCTGCTCGACCGCTTTGGCATTCGCGGTTCGGTCTCGCTGTCGGCGGCGCTGTGCGAGCATCATCCCGAAATCATCGCGGCCTGCGCCGAGCGCGACTGGGAGTTTTTCAGCCACGGCATCTACAACACCCGCTACACCTATGGCCTTTCCGAGGAGCAGGAGCGGGCCATGATCCTCGACGCCATGGACACCATCGAAAAGCATACCGGAAGGCGCCCGGCGGGCTATCTGGCGCCGGCGCTGTCCCATTCCGAACACACCATGGACCTGTTCGCCGAGGCCGGCGGTGTCTATACCTGCGACCTGTTTCACGACGACCAGCCCACCCCGGTGCGGGTGCGCGGCGGCCAGCGCTTCATCTCGATTCCCTATTCGCTGGAGATGAACGACACCATCGCCTATGTCGTCAATCGCATCGAGCCCCGGCGCTACGGCGGCATGCTGCGGGACAATTTCGACCGCCTCTACGCCGAAGGGGAAACCAGCGGCACGGTCATGTGCATTCCCACCCACAACTACCAGGTGAGTTGCCCCCATCGCCTCGCCGCACTCGAGCAGGCGCTTGCATACATCACCGGGCATGACGGGATCTGGGTCGCCACCGGGCGGGAAATCGCCGAGTACTTTCTCGCCAATTACTACGATTGCGTGGTTGCGGACATTCTCCGCAAGCGGGAGGCCGCCGGTGGCGACGCCGCTTGATCCGGCTTATCTGCGCTACCGCCATCGCCGTCAGGGAATGGACCACCAGCGCTACGCCTGGTCGCAATTGCACCAGCGCGAGCCGGTAGAGTGGCCCGGTGGCGCGCAGGTCGCTTTCTGGGTCAATGTCTGCGTGCAGTTCTTCCCCCTGAACCCGCGCGGCGCTCCCTTCGCCGTCCCCGGCGGCATGAGCATGCCCTATCCCGACCTGCGCCACTTCAGCCTGCGCGATTACGGCAACCGGGTGGGAATCTTCCGCATGCTCGACGCCCTTGACCGCTGCCGGATCAAGCCAAGTTTCGCCGTCAATGGCGTCATGGCGGAGCGGGCGCCGTATCTGCTTTCCGTCCTGCGCGAGCGCGGCGACGAAATCGCCGCCCATGGCTGGGACATGGACAGCCCGCACCATGGCGGCCTCACGCCCATGGAAGAAACCGACCTGATCCGGCGCAGTATCGACAGCCTGGAGGAGGCCACCGGGCGCCCGGTGCGGGGCTGGCTCAGCCCGGCGCGCAACGAAAGCCCCTTGACGCCGGATTTGCTGAAAGAGCAGGGGATCGTCTGGTTTGCCGACTGGGTCAATGACGAGATGCCCTACCGCTTCCATACCCGGGCGGGGGACTTATGGGCCATGCCCCTTCCCAATGAAATCGAGGACCGCTTCATCCTCGTGCAGAACCTGCATTCGGAGGATTCCTGGGTGGACCAGGTCTGCGATTCCTGTGATTTTCTGCTCAAGGAGGCGGCGGAATCCGGCGGGCGCATGCTTTGCCTCAACCTGCACCCCTGGGTGCTCGGTCAGCCCCACCGCATCGCCCGCCTGGAGCGGGCGCTGGACTACATCACCGCACAAGCCGGTGTCTGGCCGGCCACGCCGGGAGAGATTCTGCGGCATCCGTCATTCCGCGCGTAGCCCTCCCTCACCCTGTCATTCCGCGCGGAGCGAAGCGCAGTCGCAGAATCTCATGCCGTGCCCGTCCAACAAGATTCTGCGACTACGCGCGGAATGACGGGGCGGAAGCAAAGCGCGGAATGACGGAATGGGGCTACGCGCGCCACTCAAACGAACTTGGTCGCGCCAAAGAAGGCTACCGTGGCGATGCCGACCCAGTACACATAGGCCAGACGCTTGCCGAAGCGCAGCGACTTCTCCAGGGTGCTTTCCGCCTCGGGATCGGGTCCGGCGGCCAGCACCCGGAACAGTTCGGTCCATTCGCGCATGATGTAGCGCAGTTGCAGGCCGATGATGAGCATCAGGCCATAGATCAGCACTTTCCAGGCAAACCATTTCTGCCCCGTGCCGGCCTCGAAGGGACCATAGCCGAGCAGGGACGACACCGCGGTGATCAACAGGGTGGGAATGACCACATAGCGGATGCGCTCGTCCCAGATCGTCAGGCGGATGCCCCGGTCGGTTTCGCGATGGAGGAAAGCCGCCCAGCACAGCGTCAGCCAGCCGGCGAACAGCGCCCACATCAGCCACAGCCAGATGCCGCCCAGGGGCTGTACGCCCCAGATATTGCCCATGTGCAGGCCCAGCGGCAGCAGCATGATGATGCCGGTGCGGGCGAGAATATCGATCCGGTAGGCGGTTTCCATATGCCGCCGCCGCTCTTCCATGGACAAGCGGCGATTGATCACATGGGTGGAAGTCTGGAATACGCCCCATTCGCCCCCCAGCCAGTAGACCATGGCCAGAATATGCAGCCAGCGCAGCACCGCGAGCTCGGTAATCATTGCAATCTCCCCTGGTTCAGGTCGAGGCGCCCGTAGCAGGCGCCGGCGCCGCCTCCGCCCCGGGCTGCCTGACCTGGGTCAGCGCCGCCAGAGCGACCACGATTAGCGCGGCGAAAATCAGAAACGGCAGTTCATAGCTGCCGGTGGTGTCGTAAATCACTCCCGTGAGCCAGATGCCGAGGCCGCCGCCGCTGGCGTCGAGCACGGTGATGGTGCCGAGAATCTTGCCGGCGTCGCGGATGCCGAAAATGTTCATGACGGTGAGTTGGATCATGGTGTAGACCCCGCCCCAGCCGAGGCCGAAGGCGGTCACCGCGACCCAGATCAGCGCCACGTCCATGCGGATCAGAATCAGCGAACCGAGCAGCATCACCAGGATGTTGCCGTAGAATACCTTGCGCTTGTCGAGGTAATCCGCCGCCAGGCCGAATACGACTTTGCCGATCAGGGCGCAGAAAAAGAACAGGCTGATGGCGTTGGTCGCCACCTGGGCGTCGAAGTCGGCGTCGGTCATGTAGACGAAGATATGCGCCTGGGTGCCAAGCACGGTATAGAAAGTCGCCATGGCGATGATCGCCAGCGCCCAGAACGAGCGGCTGCGCAAGGCGTCGGCGTAGGCCATGCCGCTCCCGGGATCGGTTGCCGCTTGCCGCGCGGATGCCGCGCCCTCCCGGTCCGGGCGAGCATCCCCATTGTCGGGCCTGTCCTTGACCAGCAGCCAGGTCAGCACCAGCATCACCGCGGGAAACAGGCTGCCCCACAGGAATGCGCTGCGCCAGTCCAGGGCCTCGATCATCGCGGTGCCGTATTGGGGGAAAACGATGCCACCGAGGCTCGTTCCCATCAGGGCGATGCCGATGGCGGTGCCGCGATAGCGCCCGAACCACTTGGATACCAGAATCACCGCGGCATTGAGGCCGCAGACCACCAGCACCAGGGCGAACAGGGCATGCACCAGATAGAGCTCGGCGAGGCTGTCCATCCGGCTGTAGGCGATGTTGCCCAGAATCAGCAGTCCCCAGCCGACCAGCATGCAGACCCGCACGCCGAAACGGTCGATCAGGATGCCGGTCGCCGGCGCCACCAGACCCGCGAGCAGCAGGGTAATCATGTCGCGGAAAGTGATCTCGCCCAGGGACCAGCCGAACTCGTTCATGAACTCGACATTGAAGACCGACAGCCCGGAAATGGTCTGCCCGTTGCTCACCATCAGCGCGATACAGGCGAAAACCGCGATCAACCAAGGGTAGTATCCGCTGGCGCGCAGACTGTTCATGGAGATTTTCCCGGCAACGACAAGTTAGACCTAATGTAATATCATTATGCATAAGTTGCAAACGCCGGGTGGAGCATACATGATTCCTGGAACCCGAATCTGCCAAACCCGACTCCGTCATGCAGCGCCGCCAGCTACCCATCGGCATCCAGAGCTTCCGCACCCTCCGGGAGGACGGTTGCTATTACGTCGACAAGACACCCCTGATCCACCAGCTGGTGAGCCAGGGCCGCCACTGCTTCCTGTCACGCCCGCGCCGCTTCGGCAAGAGCCTGCTGCGGCATGTGGCGGGGCGGAGGGGGGAGGTCCGGGAGCGGGGCGCGGACCTTAGGTATTCTCTGAAAAACTCCCTCCCTGGAGTTTTTCATTATCGCAAAACAAAAGCGTGGTTTTGTTTTGCTTGCGAATTCAATGGCTAGCTCCAGTTGCGGAGCATAGCTCCGCGCCGTTGCGGCCGCGCCCGAAGCCGCGCTTCGAAAACGCTTGCCTCCACCCATCGAATTCGGCGACACATCCTTGTGCCGCAGGGAAGCCCTGACTTGATCAGAGCTTCCCCAAGCCCCTGACTGACTCGCGCGATAACTCGATTGGCGCGGCCCCCAACCACGCTTGCAATCACTGGCGCGTTGGTGGGATATTTGAGTTGGGCCTAACGCGACCGGAAATCCCTGTCCGGATTCCGCCGCCGGCGCAAACGCAAATGGCGGAGTCAACATGACGCATCCCACGTTCGACAGCTTGCACGCCACTCTTGAAGACCTTCGCCGCCGCCGCGGCACCTTCCTTGTATTGCGCCAACTCAGCCTGTTTTGCGCCGTCAGCGCCCTGCTGATATTCGGCTTTACCCTGTTGTTCAGCGAGTTGCAGCCGGCGCCTCTGGCGAGCCTGGCATTGCTCGCGGCGCTGCTGGGGGGCATCGGCGCACTGGGCTGGCGGCTGCTCGGCGTGCTGCGCCACCGCCATGCGACCCATCAGCGCCTGGCGCATTATGTGGAAGACCATATTCCCGATCTGGAACAGCGCCTGCTGACTTCCCTGGAATTCAGCGAGGATGAACTGCGGTTCGGCCGCCGGGGCGTTTCCCGGCAATTCATCGCCCGCCTGTGGCAGGACGCCGAGCGGCAAATGCTGCGGCAGCAGCGGGAAATGGAATCGATTACTCCGGTGGGTCGTTCCTGGCTCGGTTTCGGCCTGTCCGCGGCCGCCGTGCTCGCGGTCTCGGTGGCCCTGCTGACTTCGGGAAGCCTCAAGGATTCCTTCAGCCGCCTGCTGTGGCCCTTCGAAGCCGCAGAAATCGTCATCCAGGGCGAGCCGCCGCCGGTGATCGAAATTCTCATCGAGCCGGGCGATGTGGAATTGCAGCGCGGCGACGGCCTTGCCGTTGCGGCGCGGGTCAGCGGAGCCACCCCGGAGGCTGTGACCCTGCGCCTGCAGGACGACAACGTCAACTGGCGCGATGTGGCCATGAGCCGGGACGGCAGCGGCAGCGATGGCGCCGCGTTCAGCTACTACATCCCGAGCCTGGACGAGGACACCACCTATTACGTGACCTTCAATCAGGGCCGCAGTCAAGACGCGCAGAATTCCCGCCAGTACCGCATCAGCGTTTTTGACCTGCCCCGGGTGGAGCAGATCGATGTGGCCTTCGATTATCCCGACTACACCGGCATGGAAGACCTGCTCGAAGAAGACGGCGGCGACCTGATCGCCCCGGTGGGAACCGCGGTGGAAATCACCGTGGGCTTCAACAAGGCCGTGGCCGAGGCCCGGCTCGAATTCGACCCCGCCGCGGAAGGCGTCGACATGCCCGACCTGCCGCTGGCCATCGACGGCAATACCGGCGCCGCCTCCTTCACCCTCAGCCAGGATGGCGTGTACCGGGTGCGGGCGGTGGATCATTCCGGGCTGGCCAGCAGCGACCCGCTCGACTACTACATCAGGGCCATTGTGGACCAGCCTCCGGAGCTCGCCCTGCGCCGCCCCGGCAGGGACCAGGACGTCATGCCGCTGGAGGAAGTCATCCTCGAAATCGACGCCAGCGACGACTACGGCCTGACCCGCTTCGATCTCCATTACAGCGTGGTGGGCCAGGACGAGGTGGCGGCGGATTTCCTGCCCGAAGAGGCCGTGCGCAGCATATCCGGCGAGCAGTTGATTTATCTCGAGGACCTTGCCGTGGAGCCCGGCGATTTCGTCAGCTACTACCTCACCCTCGCGGACAATAACGGCCTGGATGGCCCCAGCGAGGTGATTTCCGATATCTACTTTCTCCAGGTGATTCCCACCGATCAGGAATTCCGCCGCAACCAGGGCGGCGGCGGTGGTGGAGGAGGCGGTCAGGGCGGCGACAGCAGCGCCCTGGTCACGATCCAGAAAGACATCATCGCGGCAACCTGGAAGCTCAGGAACCGCGAATCCCGGGCGGCGCCCGAAGAGTTCGCCGCCGACGCCGAAATCATCGCCGAATCCCAGCTTGAAGCCACGCGCCAGGCGCGCATGTCGATTGACCGGCTGTCGGAAAGGCTCAATTTTTCCGACGACTCCTACGACCAGGCGGTGCAAAACCTTGCCTTGGCCATTGATCAGATGAATCTTGCGGCGGCGGAGCTCGACCTGCTCCAGGTCACCAGCGCCCTGCAGCCGGAACAGGCTGCGCTGCAGTACATTCTCAAGGCCGAAGCCAGTATCAACCGCACCGAAATCAGCATGCAGCAGGGCGGCGGCGGAGGCGGCGGCACGGATAGGCAGGAACGCGAAGATCTGCGCGAACTGTTCGAAATGGAGCTTGGCCAGTTGGAGAACCGCTATGAAAATCCCAATAGCCGCGGCCAGAGCGCCCGGCAGCAGGAAGAGGCCAACAAGCTCGAAGAACTCGCCCGGCGCCAGGAGGGCCTGACCCGGGCCCAGCGCAATCTCGCCCGCCGCGCGGAACAATTGACCGAAGAGCAAAAGCGCAGGGAACTCGAAAGACTGGTGCGCCAGCAGGAGCAACTGAGCCAGGAAGTCCAGCAACTCGCCCGGCAGATGTCCCGGAGTCAGCAAGGCGCCAGCACATCACAAGGACAGAGTTCCCAGGGCGCAAGCGGTGGAGCCCGGCAGACCGGAGCGTTGCAGCAGGCGGCGCAGCAGATGCAGGACGCCGCCGAGGCGGAATCGCCTTCGATAGCCGCCGCCAGAAGCCAGAAGGCGCTGGAAAACCTGCGCCGTCAGCAGCAGCAACTCGGCGAACAGGCGGATCGTTCGGTGAATCAACTGGCGCGCAATCTCGGCCAGCGCGGCCGGCAATTGCTTGCGCGGCAACGCGAGCTGCGGGAAGCCATGGAAGAGGCCAGCCGGGAAATGGGCCTCGGCCAGACCCGGCAAGCGGTGCGCGACGACGCCGATCTCGACGAGCTGATCGAGGCCCAGCAACGCCGGCAGCAGGACATCGAGGAAATCGAGGACATGCTGCGGGCGGTAATCGCCCGGGGCGGCAACGAAGATCAGCGGCTGCTTTCCCAGGCCCAGCAGGCGACCCGGGAGTTGCGCCCCATCCAGGAAGAAATGCAGACCAGCAGCCGCATCCTGCGCAATGGCATGGTCAATCTCGCCGCGGATATCGAACAGACCGTGGAAGACCAGATCGAAGGTCTTGCCCAAAGCCTCGCGGCGCTCGACCCGACCCGGTCTCCGGGCAATCCCCTGCAACAGGCGGCGGCGGACGCCCGGCAGTTGCGCGAGCAGTTGCAGGCACTCGAAAGCCAGATCCAGGCGCTCAATGAAAACGGCAACCAGCCCGGCCCCGGCATGCCCGGTGTGGGTGAATTGCGCGAGCAGTTGCAGCAATCCCGCCAGCTCGCCCTCCAGATCAGCCAGCAGATGCGGCAGCAGGCCCAGCAAGGCGCCGGCGGGCAGGCCCGGGGCGGCAACCGGAACGGCGGTTCGCGCCAGCTTGGCGCCGACCGCTATGGCCCCGGCGGGGAAATCCGCACCGACGGCGGCAATCTGCCCTGGGGCAATGCGCGCTCGGTGACCCGGCAGATCACCCGCCAGGACATCGAGGACTTTCTCAACCAGCCCGAATTGTTCCGCGCCCTGCTCGAGCCGGTGATCGAACTCGAAGGCGCCCTGCGCGCCCAGGCCGAACTCGAGGAAATCAGCAACCGCCTGTACGCCACCATCGAGGAGGACATCCCCGACGAATATCGCGACCTGGTGCAGGAGTACTACCGCGTGCTGTCGGAACAACAGGGTTCGGACGATTCGGCGCGCTGAGCATGCAAGTCACCCAGCCCACGCTGCTGTCCGCGCTGCAACAAGGCAATCTGAGTTTTGCCCACGGCGTCGGCCCGTGGCTGTTCGGGCTCATTTCCCTGTTCATTGTCGCCGCGGTCTGGCTGAGCTACCACCGCACCACCCGGCCGCTGTCGCCCGCCTGGAAAGCCTGGTTCATCGGGCTGCGCTCCCTGGTGCTGATCCTGATCCTGTTCTGTCTGCTGCGGCCGGTGGTGAACACGCGCCAGGTCTCGCCCCAGGATACCTATCTCGCCGTGGTGCTCGACAATTCCCAGAGTATGACCATCGCCGACATGGACGGCCGCAGTCGGGCGGAGGCCGCCGCGGACGCCTTTCTCGCCGGTCCGATGGCGGATGAACTCGCAGAATCCTTCCAGCTTCGCAGCTTCGCCTTCGACCAGACCACACGCCGCCTTGCGCCGGGAGAAAGCGACGGCGCGCTCGGCGAATCCGGAACCGGTTCCGCCATCGGCCAGGCGCTGGAAGCCGTGGCCGACCAGCTTGACGGCCTGCCCCTCGGCGGCGTGGTTCTCGTCAGCGACGGCGCCGACAACAGCAATAGCGACCCGATCATCGCCGCCCGGCAGTTGGGCAACCGCCAGATTCCCGTTTTCACCGTGGGCGTGGGTCAGGAGGACATTCCACTCGATATCGGCATTGTGGACGTCAGCGCCGCCCGCACCGTGCTCGAAGGTTCGGTCTTCACCGTGACCGCGGCCCTGCGCCACCAGGGATTCGCCGGCCAGGAAGTGGAACTCGCGGTGCTCGACGGCGGCGCCACGGTGAGCAGCGAAGTCGTCAGCCTCGGCGCCGCGGGCGTATCCCGGCGCTTCAGTCTCGAAGTCACCCCGGAACGCGCCGAGCGCATCGTCTACGAACTGCGGGTGGGCGTTCAGCCCGGCGAGATCATTACCCGCAACAACAGCTACAGTTTCCTGGTGGACAATACCGACAAGCCGCCACTGGACATCCTCTATCTCGAAGGACACCCGCGCAACGAATACAAGTTCATCCGCCGGGCGGTGGAGGATGACGAGTCCCTGCGGCTGGCGACCTATCTGCAAACCGGCCCCGGCAAGTTCTACCGTCAGGGCATCGAATCGCCCACCGAGCTTGCCGAAGGCTTTCCCGGCAACCGGGAGACGCTGTACGAGTACGAGGCGATCATCCTCGGCGATATCGAAAAAGAGTTCTTCAACGACGACCAGTTGCGGATGATCGAGGGCTTTGTCGCCGAGCGCGGCGGCGGCCTGCTCAAGAGCGGCATGGTGGACGAGGAGTTCATCGGCACCCCGCTGGTGGACATCCTGCCCGTGACCCTGGTGGAGGAGAATTTCCTGCCCAATCCGCTGCGCGGCGGCATACGCCGGGGCGACCATCCCAGCGGCGAGCTGTTCACTCCGCGCCTGACCCGCAACGGCGAATTCTCGCCGCTGCTGCGGCTCGCCGGGGAAGACGCCGAAAACCGTTTCGCCTGGTCGCAACTGCCACAGTTGCAGGGAGTCTACGTCACCGGCCGCATCAAGCCCGGGGCCGAAGTGCTGCTGGAGCATCCGGCGCTGCAATACCAGAACCAGGCCCTGCCGGTGATCGTCACCCAGCGTTATGGCAGCGGCCGGGTCCTGTCGCTCACCACCGCGAGCACCTGGCGCTGGCAGATGATGATGGACTCGGAAGACCCCTCACACGAAACCCTGTGGCGGCAGATGCTGCGCTGGCTTGCGGTTTCGGCGCCGGACCGGGTGACCCTGGAGTTCGACCGCGAGTTCTACAACATCGGCGACGAGGTGCGGGTCACCGCCCGGGTGCTCGACGAACAGTATGAGCCCGACAATGACGCCAGCCTGTGGATCCAGACCACCAACCCGCTGGACGAAATCACCGACACCCCCATGGAATGGAATATCGAGGAAGACGGCATTTACCGCTCCACCTTCATTGCCGACCAGGAGGGGGTTTTCGACCTGCTCGTGGACTTGACCAGCGCCGCCGGCGAGGAAGGCGCCGAGAAGCGGGCCGCCATCGTGGTGACGCCTTCCCTGCGCGAATTCAACAATGCCGGCATGGACCGGGGCCTGCTTGGCCGCATGGCGGAAGCCGCCGGCGGCAGCTATTTCGATCTCGACGAGGTGGGCGGACTGCCCGAAGCCATCGAATTCACCCCCAACGCCTATTCCCGGGAAACGCAGATCGACCTGTGGGACGAGCCCTGGCTGCTCGCCCTGCTCGTAGGCCTGCTATGCATCGACTGGATGACGCGCCGGCTGCGGGGTTTGTCATGAATCGCCTGGGAGCGCTGGTCCTGCTGCTGGTATTCGCGATTACCGCGGCCCGGGCGCAACTTCCGCCGGAAAGCGACTATTTCCTCGAAGCGCCGGATTCCGCCAAGTACGCGGTGATTATCGTCGGCCCATCGGTGGGCGCCGACAATGTTTCCCGGTTCCGGCGGTGGGCCTATTCGCTCCACGACATCCTCATCCGGGACTACGACTATTCCACCGATTCCATCACCCTGCTCCACAACCCGGACGCCGCCGGCCCCAATGCCGGCAGCCGGCTCGACGGAACCAGCAACCGGGCCGGCATCGCGGCGGCTTTTGGCGAATTGCGCGATCAGGTGAACGACGGAGACCAGCTTACCGTCTATCTCATCGGCCACGGCACCGGCGAAGGCGAGGAAGCCAAATTCAATATCATCGGCCCGGATTACACCGGCCCGGAGTTCCGCGAATTGCTGGAACCTTTCGCGCGGCAGGATCTGGTCATCGTCAATACCACCAGCGCGAGCTACGGCTTTTCCACCTTTCTCTCGGGAGAGGGCAGGGTGGTGATTTCCGCCACGCGCTCGGCTTCCGAGAAATATGATCCGGTTTTCTCGCGCTACTTCATCGAAGCCCTCGACGGCCGCGCCGGCGACCTCGACAAGAACAACCGGGTTTCCCTGCTGGAAGCCTTCAATTACGCCCGGGCCAACGTGGAGCAGTGGTACGCCGACCAGGGCCGGCTCGCCTCGGAACACGCCGGGCTCGACGATAACGGCGACGCCATGTTCAGCCTCGGCCCGGGCCTCGATGACCCGGACGGCCGCCTGGCGGAAATCGCCTATATCGACTCCGCCGCGGCGGAAACCGCCAATCTCGGCGGCGAAGCACTGGCGCTGAAATCCCGCATGCAACAACTGGAACGCTCGGTTTTCATTCTGCGGGGCCGCAAGACCGAATTCCTCGAACCCGACTACTGGCGCCAGCTCGAGGAATTGCTGGTGGAGCTGGCCCGCGCCACCGCGAGATTCCATGCGCTTGCGCCACAAAATCCGAATCCCTTGCCATGAATATCCTGAACCGTCTGCCGCTCGTCCTGATCCTGCTGCTGCCCGCCGCGGCGATCGCCCAGCCCGAAGATGAGCCGGTGCTTGCCACGGCTCCCCTGCAGCGCGGCGAGCAATTGCTGCTGTCGGGCGCCTACGCCGCCGCCGCCGAGGTGTTCCGGCAGGCCGACGGGCTCGACCGCAACGCCGGCGTCATCGGCGCAAGCCGCGCCCTGGCGGGCATGGGCAATTATCAGGAGGCAATGGCGGTCTGCGAGGAACTGATCGGCGGCGACTATGCGGATTACCCCCTGGTCAGCACCCAGTTGGCCGAAGTCAAGCGCATGACCGGCAATTCCGCCGAGGCGATCGCCATTCTCCAGTCGGTGATCGACGGTCTTGGAGTGGAAGGCGCGCCGGTGCGCAGTCTGGCGCAACAGGCCTCGCTGCTGCAGTTCACCGGTCGCGGGGACGAAAGCTTTCCCCTGCTCGAGGAAGTCGTGGGCCGCTACAACAACGGCCTGATTTTCAGTTCCGCCGATGTGACCATGACGGCCCTGGCAAGCTGGCTGCTCGGACGTTTTCACGACGCCAACAGCCTGTTCCGGGAAGCCACCCGGGCCGACCCGCAAAACCTCGAGGCGCAAACGCTCTGGGGCGACCTGTTCCTGGAAAAATACAACGAAGGCGAGGCGCGAACCTCCTATGAGGACGCGCTGGAAGTCAACAACCGTTACGTTCCCGCCCTGGTGGGCCTGGCGCGGATCACCGGCGACGAGCGCAGCCTGCAGCGGGCGCTGGCAATCAATCCCAATACGGTGTCGGCCATGGAAGTCTGGGGTCGGCTGTTGCAGCGCAATGAGCGGGTGGAGGAGGCCGCGGGGCATTTTTCCCGGGCGCTCAATCTGAACCCCGAAGCCCTGGGCGTGCTCAGCGCCATGGCGGCCCAGGCGGCCATGGAAGAGCGCATGGCGGACTACGAACTGCACGCCGCCCAGGTGGAGGCATTCAGCCCCGGCAACCCGGTTTTCCTGGCCGATGTGGCGGATCATTTCGGTCGCAACTACCGCTTTGCCGAGGCGGTGGAATACGCCCGCGCCGCCATTGCCGCCGACCCGGAATACTGGCGTGGCTATACCGTGCTGGGCAGCAACCTGATCCGCCTCGGCGAGGAAGCCGAGGGCCGCGCCAATCTCGAAATCGGCTTCGATAACGATCCGTTCAATGTGCTGTCCTCCAATCTGCTCACGGTGTTCGACACCCTGGAACAATACGCCACCCTGGAGAGCGAGCATTTCCTCGTCCACATGTCCCCCCGGGACGCCAAAATACTCTGGCCGTATCTCGAGCCGCTGCTGGAAGAGGCCTGGGACGAGATGGTGGAAAAATGGCAGTTCGAGCCGGAGTATCCGGTACTGATCGAGGTTTTTGAAAATACCCAGGATTTCGCCGTGCGCTCCGTGGGCCTGCCCGATATCGGGCCGCTGGTGGGCATCTGCTTCGGCAAGGTGATTACCCTGATCTCCCCGGACACCCTCAGCGCCAACTGGCAGGAAATCGCCTGGCACGAGTTTTCCCACGTGATTACCCTGCAAATGACCCGCAACCGGATTCCGCGCTGGCTGTCGGAAGGCATTTCGGTATGGGAGGAACAGCAGGGCCGGCCCTACTGGGGCCGCCGCCAGGGCCTGGACCTGGTGCGCGCCGCCGGACAGGAGCAGTATCTGCCGGTGTCGGAGTTGAACTCGGCCTTCAGCGGCGCCCGCAGCAATGCCGACCTGGGTTTCGCCTACTTCCAGTCGTATCTGGTGGTGGATTACATCGAGCAGACTTTCGGCTTCGACAAGCTGCGGGAACTGGTCGTGCAGTACGGCCTTGTCAAGCGGGACAGCGAGCGCTTCCGGGAAGTTTTCGACCTCTCCCTGAACGAGTTCGACGCGGGCTTTCGCGGCTGGATCGCCCAGCGGGTGGCCGAGATCAATGTCTACGTCCATAATGAGGACGTGCCCGACGAAGTCGAAGGCCACGGCCACGGCATCCGGGAAAATTCCAGCGCCATCCTCTCGGAACTCTACAACAACGCTTCCCTCAAGCAGTACATGCGCGGCCGGCTGGAAGAGAACTCCCGGGACTTCATGGCGCATCTGCAACTCGGCATCGTGCTGTTCAAGGAAGAGAACTTCGCCGAGGCGAAGCAATCACTGCTGGCGGCCCACGAATTGCTGCCGAGTTATTCCGGTTATCCGAGCCCGCCCCTGGTGATGTCCCAGATATATGAAAGCGAGGGCAATCCGGAGGAACAGCGGCGCTGGCTCGAAATCCTGCTGGACAATCTGCAGCACGACGACCAGTCCGCCCTGATTCTGGCGGAAGCCGCCCTTGACGCGGGCGATACCGAACGCGCCGACTACTATATCGACCGGGCCCTGCAGGTGGACCCGTACGAAAGCGAAGTCCACGCCCTGCGCGCCAGGCTTGCCGACCAGACCGGCGACTCTTCGATAGCGGTCACCGAGTATGAAATCCTGCTGGAGCTGGAAATCTCGGACCCGGTGGCAGCCGGAACGAGCCTGGCCGAAGCCTATCTGCGCGACGGTCGGCCCGCAGCCGCCCGGGAAACCGCGCTGCGGGCGCTGGAGACCGCGCCAAGCTATCTCCGGGCGCAACAGGTGCTGCTCCAGTCCATCGACGGGAATCCCCGCCAGTGAAGCCAATTGAGGACTCCCGCCCGGCTTTTTCCCGTTATCGCCTCGGGCTGCCGGTCGCGGGACTGTGCCTGCTGCTGGCGCTTTCCGCCTCAATCCAGGCCCAGCAACTGCGTCTCGAGGACAACGAAGACCTGGCCATCTACGGCGACGACATCACCGAATTCACCTGGGTGCGGGGGCAATACACCAATCATGGCGGCGCCGGCTTTTCCTTCCGCCGCCGGGGCGGCTGGTGGGACACCGACTACCCCGACTCCGACGAGAACTTCCTGCGCGGCGTCCAGCGCTACACCAATATCGACACCAACCCCCGCAACCACACCTTCATGCAATTGACCGACCCGCGCATTTTCGAGCACATCTTTCTCTACATGAACTGGAAGCGCGTGCCCATCGGCTCGAGCTACAGCGGCCCGAATTTCAGCGCCGAGGAAATCGAAATCCTGCGGGAATTCATGTTCCGGGGCGGATTCGTCATGGTGGACGATTTCTGGGGCCAGCCCCACCTCGACGACATGTACATGGAAATCGGCAAGATCTTCCCCGACCGGGAAATCGTCAAACTCGACACCAGCCACGAGATTTTCCACATCTTCTTCGATATCGACGAGTTGGCCCAGGTACCCGGGCGCATGGTGACCTGGGATTTCGGCGGCTACATGAATCTCGATGACCCGAGCTATCCGCCCGAAGTCTATGCCGTGCTCGACGACGATGGCCGTGTCATGATGCTGGCGAACTACAATACCGATCTCGGCGACGGCTGGGAGCACACCTTTTATGCGGGATATCCGACCCGCTACACCAACGAGGCTTACAAGATCGGGATAAACTTCCTGATCTACGCTTTCAGTCACTAGGGAAGCTCTGATTAAGTCAGAGCTTCCCTGCGGCACATGGAAGTGCCGCCGAATTCGATGGCGTAAGCCATTGAATTCGCGAGCAAAACAAAACCACGCTTTTGTTTTGCGACAATGAAAAATTCCATGGATGGAATTTTTCAGAGAATACCTGGATCATCAACCTGGAAATTTCCGGATTTCCACAAGCAACGGGAAACAGGGCATGTCAGAAGCACAAGCGACAGCAACAGCAGACGAGGCGGCGGGCATTGGCGAGGCCGTGGTGCGGGATGAGGATGACCTGGGCCTCGTCAGGCGCATGCAGGAAGGCAGGGAGCAGATCGTGGAGGAAATCCGCAAGGTCATCATCGGCCAGCACGAAATCGTCGATGAACTGCTCATCGCGCTGTTCGCCGGCGGGCATTGCCTGGTCACCGGGGTGCCGGGGCTCGCCAAGACCCTGCTGATCAAGACTGTGGCGGATATTCTCCAGGTCCAGTTCAGCCGCATCCAGTTCACGCCGGACCTGATGCCCGCCGACGTGGTGGGCTCGGAAGTGGTGGAGGAAGTCGACGGCCAGCGCAGCCTGAAATTCGTCGCCGGGCCGATTTTCACCAATATTCTGCTCGCCGACGAAATCAACCGGACCCCGCCCAAAACCCAGTCGGCGCTGCTCGAGGCCATGGAAGAGCGCCAGGTGACCGCCGCGGGAAGAACCCATCCCATGTCGGCGCCGTTTTTCGTGCTGGCGACCCAGAACCCCATCGAGCTCGAAGGCACCTATCCCCTGCCGGAAGCCCAGCTCGACCGCTTCATGTTCAAGATCGAACTCGATTACCTGTCGGAAGCCGACGAAGTCACCGTGGTGAGCACCACCACCCAGACCTATGACAATCCCCTGTCCCACCCCCTGAGCGGTGAGGATATTCTCGATTTCCAGCGCATTGCCCGGCAGGTGCCCGCGGCGGAGGCCGTGATCCGCTACGCCGTGCGCCTGGTGCATGCCTCCCGGCCCCAGTCACCCACTTCGCCCCAGTTCATCAAGGACTGGATCAGTTGGGGCGCGGGCATCCGCGCATCCCAGAACCTGATTCTGGCGGGCAAGGTGCGGGCCCTGCTTTCCGGGCGCTTCAATGTTTCCTACGGCGACGTGCGGGCCCTGGCGCCTTCGATCCTGCGGCACCGGATCCTGCTCAATTTCCACGCCGAGGCCGAACGGGTCACCACCGACCAGGTCATTACCCGGCTGCTTGAGGCGGTGCCCGCCCCGGCGGCGGAGCTTGAGGACTAGCCCCGGTGTCGGAATCCCTCAATTTTCTCGACCCGTCGGTTCTGGCGGGGCTTTCCAATCTCGAGATGCGCGCCCGGGTGGCGGTGGAGGGATTCCTGTCTGGCCTGCACAAGAGTCCGGACCGGGGGTTCAGCGTCGAGTTCAACGATTACCGCCACTACTATCCCGGCGATGACATGCGCCATGTGGACTGGCGGCTCTACGCCCGCTCGGGGAAGTTCTACGTCAAACAATACGAAGACGAAACCAATGTGCGCTGCGTCATCCTGCTCGACAACAGCGCCTCCATGGCTTACGGCACGGGCGATTTCACCAAACTGCAGTATGGCGTCACCCTGGCTTCGGCGCTGTCCTACTTCATCATGCGCCAGCGCGACGCCGTGGGGTTGATCGTGTTCGATGAGGAAATCCGCGATTACATTCCACCCAAATGCCGGCAAATGCACTTGATGCGGATTCTGCGCTCGCTGGCGAAAGTCGAGCAGGGCGGCGGCACCGACGTGGTCAAGCCGCTCACCGACCTGGCCACCTCGCTCCACAAGAAAAGTTTCGTGGTGCTGATTACCGATATGCTGGACGATGAGGAGCGCGTGATCCGCACCCTGCAGAACCTGCGCGCCATGGGCCACGACGTTATCGCCTTCCAGATCATGGACCACGCCGAGCTCGAATTCCCCTTCACCGAGGCCACCGAGTTCATCGACATGGAGAACGACGAGAGTTTTATCACCTCGCCGGCGGCGATACGCAAGTCCTATCTCCAGCATGTCCGGGAGTTTCTCGACTATTGCCGCGGGAAATGCCAGGGCAGCGGGGTGGACTATTGCCTTATGGACACTTCCCAGCCCCTTGACCAGGCGCTTTCGGCGTTCATGATGCGGCGGGCGCGGAGCTTCTGATGGTCTTTCTCACGCCGCTGTTCCTGCTGGGCCTGCTTGCCGCGCTGGTTCCGGTGGCGATTCACCTCATCCGCCGGGAAAAGCCGCCCAGAATGAGGTTCAGCACGGTGCGCTTTCTCAAGAAAACCTCGCGCAAGCTGGTGTTGTTCCAGCATTTGCGGCAATTGCTGCTGCTTGCCCTGCGCGCGGGCCTGATCGCCCTGCTGGTATTCGCCTTCGCCCGCCCCCTGATCAACCTCTCGGTGGCGCGGCTGCTCGACGCCGATCCCGAGTCGGCGGTGCTGCTGCTCGATGTGTCCATGAGCATGCGCTACGAGGACGTGTTCGAAACCGCCCGGGGGGAGGCCCTCGACCTGATCGACTCCCTCGACGCCGGCGACGAAGTCGCGCTGGTCGCTTTCGACGAAAGCGTCGGTCTTGTCCGCGAATTCAATACCGACCTCGACAGCGTCCGTTCGCTGCTGCGGGAAATCGAGCCGGGCTACGGCGCCACCGATTTCATGCCGGCCCTGCGCCTGGCCAATGAACTGCTCGAGTCTTCCCGCTTCGAAAACCGCGCGCTGTATCTGGTTTCGGACTATCAACAGGCGGGCATGGACAATGTGGCGGAAGACTGGAAACTCGCCCCGGGAGTGCGCTTCACCGGGCTCGACGCCGGCAGGCCCGAATCGGTGAATCTGGCCCTTACCGACGTGCGTTCGCCGGAACAATTGCTCGAAGACGAACTGCGGCAGCAGGTGCTCGCCCGGGTCCGCTCCACCGGGACGCTGTTCACCGGGCAAGCCGATGTCAGCCTGCTGATCAATGACCAGCTCATCGACCGCCAGTCGGTGGCGCTCGATGACCGCTCCGAGCGCGTGGTCAGCTTTGCCGCGAGTTTTCCCGAACAGGGCAGCCATATCGGCCGCATCGAAATCGCCGGCGATAACTTTCCCGCCGACAACGCCTGGCATTTCACCGTGGACGTGCTGCCGGGAATTCGCATTCTGCTGGTCAATGGCGAGGCTTCCGAGCAGTGGTTCGACGACGAAGGCCACTGGTTTTCCCTGGCGGTGGGCAGCTCCGGGGAATCGCCCTTTCGCCTGCGGGCGCTGCAGCCGGAGGATTTGAGCGCGGCGGCCCTGCGCCAGAACGACGTGGCGGTGCTGCTCAATGTGGGCGAACTCAGCGCCAGCCAGGCGGATGCCCTGGCGGACTATGTGCGCGGCGGCGGCGCCCTGCTCATCGCGCCCGGCGATCAGGTGGAGCCGGAGCGCTTCAATGAACAGTTCGCCGAAATCAGCCCGGCGCAACTGGCAAGCCCGGAACTCACCGGCGCCGGCGATTATCTGGTCATCGCCGATTTCGACCGGCGGCATCCGGTGTTCCGCTCGCTGGATACCGACTGGTCGGCGCGCTTCCGGCATCACTGGTGGCTTGCCGCCAATCCGGGCGCGGAAGTGCTGATGCAGTTCGACAACGCCATGCCGGCGCTGGTGGAGCAGGAATTCGGCGAAGGCAAGGTGCTGCTGTTCGCTTCGAGCATGGATCTGGAATGGAACAATCTGCCGCTCCAGGGCCTGTTCCTGCCTTTCATCCATGAAACCCTGCGCCACCTGGCGCAGCCGGAACTGAAGCGGCGTTCGTATCAGGTGGGGGACCGGTTTTCCGTGGACATCAATGGCGCCGGGGTGGTTGCGGGCGTGCAAGGCCCCGACGGCAATGCAATGGCATTCTCCGCTGAGAACTTTGTGGTGGAAGCAAGCATGCCGGGCATCGTCCGCGCCGAGGTGGACGGCGGCAATGAGAGTTTTGCCGTAAATGCCGCCGCCGCCGAGTCAAACCTGGAAAGAGTGGCGGTGGCGACCCTCGCCGATTCCATCATCAATCCCGACACCGATGTGGTTCGCTCCCGGGACGTGCAGATGGCGGAACTCGCGGAGGAACTCGAACGGCCCCAGCGCATCTGGTGGTGGATTCTGCTGTTCGCCATGATCCTGCTGCTCGCGGAATCCCTGCTTGCCAATCGGACCCACCGTTAGGAGCATAAAGCACCAAAATGATGCATCAAGAATATGATCTTTATAAAACAGTAACTTACAATCTTGATTGTCATAAAATTGTCATATATTTGAAAAAACTGGCCGATTTTTCTTGATATTGCCGCGCTGATGCGCGATATTCGAAGCGGTGTTTTTCGCTTCGGGGTTTCGCATCATGCCGGTTTTTCTCGACAGCATCAGGATATCCATCTTTTCCGGGGCCGGTTTGTGGAGTTGGTTCGCGGTCGCTGCGCTGGTATTGCATTCCCCTGTCAACGGGCAGTCAGGGGATTTATTCCCGGCGGATTCCCCGCTTGCAGATTCACTGTTGCGCCGGGCCCAGTCTCTCCAGGAACAGCACGAGCACGCGGCAGCCCTGCCCATTCTGCGCCGGGCACTCGAGCTGGCCCGCATGTCCAGGGGCCTGTATCACGAAGGTCAGCTTGATATTCTCTACAGCCTGATCGAAAGCGAGTCGGTGCGGGCCAACTGGGAGCAGGTGGACGATTACTTCACTCTGCTGCAAAGCCTGTACCTGCGCTTGTACGCCGATGATCCGGCCCGGCTGGAGAGTGGGCTGGCCAGGGTAAGCGACTGGCACGCCGATGCCCTGCGCCATGGACTCGACGGGCGCACGGTGTCGCATCTGCGCCAGGCCCGCCGATTGTTCAAGCTGAGGCTGCAACTTGCCGAGGCCGCGCCGAGCCGGGACCCGGGCAAGGTTGAAAGGCTGCGGAGCGGTATCCGCATCGCCGAATCCCATCTGGGCCTGTATTCCATGAGCGACAGCGGAATCCTGCACAAACAGCAGGAGCAGCAACGGGAATTGCTGCTGTCAAGTCTGCGCTAGGAGCCTGCGCCGCCCCCGTCATTCCGCGCGAAGTCGCGGAATCTCAGGCAGAAGCCTCCCAGGGAGATTCTTCGGCTGCGCGCAAGTTGACGGGGCGTCGGGGAGAAAGTTAAAAGGCGCTGAAGGGAAGCGTCGCCAGCAATTCCATTCGTTTAGGGGGAACGATAAAGAAAGTAAACTCACGAGCCCCGCCTTCAGCTATTCATTCGCTGTTTACGGGGGGGCGTACAGCGAATGAATTGCCAAGCATCTTAACGCCGACTCGGGGCTGATTACGGTTTTGTAACAACTTATCACAATGTAAGCTGGATTCTCTGTCTCGCGTTGTCATCGCCGCCCGATTTCGCCCGGATTTTACTGTTTCAGCGGGATAATGCCGAGCTTCTGGGCCCGGCGTTTCCAGTTTCCGCGGGCCAGGGCCTGCATGTCCTCGGTATCGTCGGATTCGTCGACGATCTCGAGCCCGAGCAGGGTCTCGATGATGTCCTCCATGGTCAGTATGCCCTCCATGGCGCCAAATTCATCCACCACCACCGCCAGGTGTTCCTTCTTGGCGATGAACATGTCGAGCAGGTCGGGCACCGTGGCGGTCTTGTGGACGGCGATGATGTCCCGGCGCAGGTCCTTCAGCCTCACCTCGTCATGTTCTTCCACAAGCTTGAGCAGGACTTCGTCCTTGAGCACATAGCCGGTGACATTGTCATTCTTGCCCTGATACACGGGGATGCGCGAAAAAGGCAGTTCATCGTGGCTGTCGTGAAACTCCCGCAGCCCGGTGTCCTCGCTTGCCGCCACCACGACAATGCGCGGCGTCATCACATCGGCGGCCTGAATGCCGCGGAAGGCGAGCAGGTTGTGGATGATCTTGCGCTCGCTCTCGGCAAGCACGCCGGTTTCGGTGCCGATGTCGGTCATCACCGCAAGATCGGTGCGGCTGAGCACGGGCCGGTCCTTGTCCTTCTTCAGTTTGCCGGTGATGAACTGGCTCAGCCACACCAGCGGCCAGAGCACGATGAGCATGACCTTGAGGGTTCTGGTGGTGGCCGGGGCGAGCGCCTCCCAGTTGTTGGCGCCGATGGTCTTGGGAATGACTTCCGAGAAGATGAGAATCGCCAGGGTCATGATCACCGCCACGATGGCTTCCCAGTTCAGCGCAATGCCCATGCCGAACAGCGAAATCTCCGAATGGGGAAACAGCACGGCGGCCTGGGCGCCAACGCCAATGGCGCCGACGGTATGGGCGATGGTATTGAGCGTCAGTATCGCCGCCAGTGGCCGGTCGATATCCTCCTTGTAGGCGGCAAGGTCGGCGGCGACGCTGGAGCCCTGCTTTTCCAGAACGCCCACATAGGTCGGTGTGACGCTGAGCAGCACCGCTTCCATGATGGAGCAGAGAAAAGAGAAGCAGATGCTGACAAAAAAGAACGCGAGCAGAAGGCCCATGAAAACTACCGCAACATCCCCGGAACCGATTCTCACACAGTCCCCCAAGCCCTTACAAGCGCAGCCGGGACCGAAGCCGCAACCGGGCAAGGGTGCGCCCGCCGATTGCCTCAAGGGTGGTTTCGCGCGTTCTTCTGCCTCACTCGTATCCGAGCCGGCGCGGAAGAACAAGGCGCAGCAGCGCGTCCCGCATGCGGCGAAGGCTTTGCGGGAGGGCCAGCATGGCCGGGGTGACGATCAGGGTCAGGATGGTGGCGAAGGACAGGCCGAAGACAATGGCGGAGGCCAGGGCCACCCATTGCGAGGTAATCGGGCCGCCCACTTCGATTTCGGCGCCGATGAGGTCCACCGATACGTGCATGGCGAGCGGCAGCAGGCCAAAACCGGTGGTGAAGGTGGTCAGGAACACCGGGCGCAGGCGCTGCACGCCGGTATGGACGATCACTTCCCGCAGCGACCATTCCGGGTGTTGGCGGCGCAGCACATTGAAGGTGTCGATCAGGACGATATTGTTGTTGACGATAATGCCGGCAAGGGCCACGATGCCGATGCCGGTAAGAATGACGCTGAAAGTCTGGCCGGTGATGAGCAGGCCGAGCAGCACCCCGGAAGTCGACAGCAGAATCGATGACAGGATCAGCAGCGACTGGTAATAGCTGTTGAACTGGGTGATGAGCAGAATCGCCATCAGCGCCATGGCCAGGGAGAAGGCCTGGGTCAGAAAGGCCGCGGATTGCGCCTGCTCTTCATTGGCGCCGCGGAACTGGTAGTCCACGCCGGCCACGGGCGGGTTGTTCTCAAGCCAGGCCGCAAGCTCCCGCACCTTGTTGTCGGCGACGACGCCCGGCGCCGGATTGGCGCGAACGTACACCACGCGATTGCCATTGACCCGCTGGATGGAGCTTACCGCGGGCCTGGCTTCCCGGGTGATGAAGCTGCTGATGGGAACCGGCCCGTTGGCGGTGGCGATGCGGATGGTGTCGATTTCGTCGAGGCCCCGGTATTCCCGCGGATAGCGCAGGCGGATATCGACTTCCTCCTCGGTGTCGTCCGGCCGGTACACCCCCATGAACACGCCGTTGGTCAGCATCTGGATGGCGGTGCCGATTTCGGCCATGCTCGCCCCCATGATGGCCGCCTGGGCCCGGTCCACGGAGATTTCCCACTCGATTCCCGGCACCGGCGCGGTATCGTCGATGTCGATCAGGCCGGTCATGGTTTCTTCCATGTAGGTGCGGATTCTTCTGGCTTCGGAGAACAGCAGATCGAGATTTTCACCGGAAAGCTCCAACTGGACTTCCTTGCCCACCGGCGGACCGTCCTCGATGGGCGCCACTTCGGCCCGGGCGCCGGGCAGGCCGGTGATGGCCTGGCGGTAGAGATTTTCCAACTCGATGCCGTTGACGTCCCGGTCCCTGCGGTCGGTCATTTCGACGTAGATCGAGCCGATCAGATCCGAGGCGGTTTGCTGGTCTCCCCCCATTTGCATGCCGGCGCCCGACTGGGTGACGATGCCCTTGAAATGGCCCACCTGGCGAATGCGGTCCTCGACTTCCAGCATGATGTCGCGCAGCTCCGCCGGGGAGTAATTGCCCCGGGCGAAAACCCGTATCCTGGTCTGATTGGGCTCGACGCCGGTAAAAAATTCCACGCCCCGGCCGAAAGTCGCATAGGACCCGACAATGACCACCAGGGCGGTGACGCTGAGCAGGAAAACCGTGCCCGGAAAGCGCACCGCGAGCCCCAGCAGTTTGGCGTAGGCCGCGGTGATGCCGCCGGTCTGCTCCGGGTCGCCGTCTTCCAGGGCGCGCAGATACTTCTTGTCGGCATCGCTGGAACGACCGATCAGGGCGCCGATGGCGGGGGCGAACAGCAGGGCGTACAGCAGCGAGCCGATGAGCACCGCGAATACGGTAATCGGCAGATAGCTCATGAACTGCCCCGCGACCCCGGGCCAGAACATGATCGGCAGAAAGGCCGCCAGGGTGGTGGCGGTGGACGCGGTAATCGGCCAGAACATGCGCTCCACCGCCGCCCGGTACGCCTGTTTGCTGTTGAGGCCTTCCGCCATCTTGCGGTCGGCGTATTCCACGAGCACGATGGCGCCGTCGATGAGCATGCCGAGGCCGAGCAGCAGGCCGAAGATCACCATGAAATTGTAGGTGAATCCCATGATGGTGATGACGATGAAGGCGAAAAAGAAGGAGAAGGGCACCGCCAGGGTGACCAGCAGGCCCGAACGCACCCCCACCGCCGCAATCACCACGATCAGCACCAGCGCCATGGCGGTGGCCATATTGCCCTGCAGGCCCATGTTCTGTTCGAGGACCAGGGGGGCGGTGTTGTTGATGTAGTCCACATTGACCGCCGGCGGCAACTGGGGCCGAATCTCGCTCACGACTTCGTCGATGGCCGCCATGGTGTCCACCAGATTGGCGCCCTTGCGCTTCATCACATTGAGGGAAATCGCCTGGGCGCCATTGGCGTAGGAAAAGCGGGTCGCATCCTTGAAGGTGCGCCGCACGCTGGCCACATCGCCCACGGTGAGCACGCCAAGATCGTTTGACACCAGGGGCAGGTCGAACAGGTCGTCGGCGGTTTCGATCAGGCCAGGCACCTTGATGGAAAAGCTGCCGCGCCCGGTGTCCACCTGCCCGGCGGGAATCAGCCGGTTGTTGCCGAGCACCGCCTGGCCGATCACCGTGCTCGGAAAACCATAGGTTTCCAGCTTGTTGGGATCGACGATGGCCTCCATCAGTTCCTCGCGGTTGCCCACCATCTGGGCTTCGAGCACCGGCGGCAGAATCTCGATCCGGCTCTGCAACTCCTCGGCCACCCGCAGCAGGGTCCGCTCCGGCACGCCTTCGCCGGTAACGACGATATTCACCACGGGAATGCCCGAGGCGGAGACTTCCTGGATGATCGGCTCCTCGGTATCCGGCGGGAACCACACCTTGGCGCGGTCGATGGCTTCCCGCAGCTCGTTGAGCGCGGCCTGGGAGTCCATGTCGATATCGAACTCGGCGACGATGGTGGCGGCGTTCTCGCTGGAGAAGGTGGTGTATTCGGTGATGCCGTCGAGCGCCTTGAGTTCGACTTCCACCGGCTTGGAGATCAGCCGCTCGGAATCTTCCGGGGAAATACCCTCGTGAATCACCGTGGTGACGATGATCGGGACCTGCACATCGGGGTTCAGTTCCACGGGAATCGCCAGATAGCAGGCGAAGCCGGTGAGCATGATGGCGGCGAAACTGGTCAGCGTGGTGCGCGATCGGGAAACGGCGGCGTCGATGTACTTCATTTTTCCGCCCTGTCCTACCGCGTCCGGTCGAGATCGGCGGTGACCACCTGGCCGGGGAAAACGATCTCCTGGCCGATGGTGATCAGATTGACTTCGCCTTCCAGCCCGCTGACCCAGACCCCGGGCTCCAGCAGGCTGGTGTTGTCGCCGACGATTTCGATAGTGCGGAAGCGCACGGTCTGGTTTGCGTCGATGATCTTGACGCCGAGCAGGCCAAGGTCGTCCAGGGTCAGGGCGGATGAGGGGATCAGGTGGGCGCTGATTTCATCGGCGCTGACCTGCATTTCGGCGGTAATGCCCGAACGGATGGCAAACTGCTCCGGGTCCACCTCGATCTCGATGCGGTAGCTGCGCGAGGAAGGGTCCGCCGAGCGGGAAAGATAAATGACCCGGCCGGTGATGGTCTCCCCGCTGACGAGTTCGGCGCCGACCGCGGCGCCCAGGGTAATGCGGCCGATGTCCTGCTCCGGCACCAGCCCGATCAGCAGCATGGGGTCGTCGTCGAGCACCGATGCGCAGACCGTGCCGATATTGAGCAGATCGCCGACCTCCACCGTGCGCGATTCCACAATGCCGTCAAAGGGGGCGGTGATGTGGATCTTTTCCAGGGCGATGCTTGCCCGCGCCACCGCCGCCCGGGCGGAGGCCAGCGCCGCCTTGTACTGGGCCACGGCCACATCGGATTGCAGGTCCCGCCGCTGCAGGTCCAGGGCCGCCTCGTACTCGAATTCGGCCTGCTCGCGGCGGCTGAGGGCTTCATCGAGATCGGCCTGGCGATTGTCCACGGCGATTTCACAGAGCGTATCGCCCGCCCGCACCCGGGCGCCCCGGGGCACCGGGTCGCTGACAATGCGGCCCGCCTGTTCGGCGCGGACTTCCACATGGCGGAAAGCTTCGGTGCGGCCGCGAACGCGAACCGTGGCGGCATAAAGCCGGGGCGAAATCCGCGCCGCGCGGACGAAGGGCACATCCGCCGCGCCGCCCGCCGGCACATCCGCCGGCAGGGCCAGGATGGGCGGCGCGGTGCGCTGGCCCGCGGCGATTTCTTCCTCATCGCCGCTTTCCGCGCTGCGAGGCAGGAAAAGCCACGCGCAGAGGACGATCAGAAGCAATCCCGCGACAATCTGTTGTTTCTTCACGCGAACCTCGGTTTCACCGGTATCCGTTCAGGCAGCCATGTGGCCAGACCGCGGCAATGGCCTACGATGTCTATTTACGTGAAAACGCCGCCGGCGGATGAAAAGTTACGCCCGGGCAATTCAGTTGCTGAACTTCATGGAAACGGAATTGTAACCCATTGCCCGCCATTCAATACATATTCAGTTCCCGTGTCCGTTACGGATTGTAACTGTCTCGTTCTTGTCAAAGGCGGCATCCGGTGTTGCGGCCGGGTTTTGGCAGCGGCGATTTTTCCGTCGCCGGCGCGGTCACCGGGCGCTTGTTTGGCGCAATGGTGTATTACAATTGCGTCTCGCCGAAAATGACGGACATTCGGATGGAGAAACTGCAAGACAAGGTCGCAATCGTTACCGGATCAAGCAGCGGGGTCGGGGCGGCCACGGCGAAGCTGCTGGCCTCGCTGGGCTGCAATGTGCTGGTGAATTACCACTCGAACCGGGCCGGGGGCGAGACGGTGGCGGAGGAGTGCCGCGCCTTCGGGGTGGATGCGCTGGTTTTCGGCGGCTCGGTGGCCGATGACGCCGCCTGCGTCGAAATGGCCGCGGCGGCGCGCGAGCGCTGGGGACGGATCGATATTCTGGTAAATAATGCCGGTACGACGAAGTTCGTTCCCCATCATGATCTCGCCGGTCTGGACCTCGAGGATTTTCAGCATATCTACGGCGTCAACGTGATCGGCGCCTTCCAGATGGTGCGGGCCGTCGAGCCTGTGATGCAGTCGCAGCCGGAAGGCGGCAGCGTGGTGAACGTGGCCTCCACCGCCGGCCTCGACGGCGTTGGCAGTTGCATTGCCTATGCCGCCTCCAAAGGAGGCATGGTGATCATGACCAAATCGCTGGCGCGGGCGCTCGGGCCGGAAATTCGAGTCAATGTGGTTTGTCCCGGCTTCATCGCCGGCGATTGGCTGCGTCAGGGGTACGGCGACGAAGCATACGAAAAGATGCTGGAGGCACAGCAGCGCAATACGCCGCTGCGCCAGACCGCAACGCCGGAAACCGTGGCCCGGGCAATCCTGCAATTCATTGCCGGCTCGCCGGTGGTTACGGGCGACAAGCAGATCGTGGACGGCGGCGCCCATTTGATGCGCATGACCCTGGCCCGGCGCTGAGCAGGCGGGCGGGGCACCCTGTACGTGTTCTGCGAAGACCGGCTGCTGGTGGTCTGGCTGCGCCCGGGCGACAGCGGCGGCGCTCGAAGCCGCGCTTCGAAATCGCTTGCCTTCACCCATCGAATTCGGGGGCACTTCCATGTGCCGCAGGGAGGCCCTGACTTAATCAGCGCTGCACGGGCCGCTTCCGCAGCTTGCGCTGCAGGGTTCGGCGGTGCATGTTCAATTGCCTCGCCGTGGCCGAGATATTGCCATTGTTCTGCTCCAGCACTTTCTGGATATGCTCCCATTCCAGCCGCCGCACCGACATGGGTTGCAAGGCGGCGTCGTGTTCGGATTCATTGTCCGGGTCGCTGAGCAGGGCGGTGAGGATCTCATCGGTGTCCGCGGGTTTGGCGAGATAATTGTCGGCGCCGAGCTTGATCGCCCGCACCGCGGTGGCGATGCTGGCATAACCTGTCAGCATCAGGATGCGCATGACGGGATTGCGCTCGCGCAGGGGCAGGATGAGGTCGAGCGAGGTGCAATTGCCGAGGTTGAGGTCGAGCACGGCATAATCAAAGGCTTCCTCCTCCACCAGCTTGCGGGCCTGGTCGAACTGCCCCGCGTGACTTACCGCATAGCCCCGCCGTTCCAGCGCCCGCCCGGCGGCCCAGGCGAAAGCCTCGTCGTCTTCCACGAAAAGCAGTCCGCCTTCGCTCATGGCCCCGGTTCCCGGGCAAGCGGCAGGCGAATCAGGCTGGTGGCGCCGCCGCCCCGCCCGTTGAACATTTCGATACTGCCGCCAGCCCGGCGCAGGGCGGCGTTGGCGAGAAAAATTCCCAGCCCCATGCTGCCCTTGCGCCGGGAAACAAAGGGTTCGCCAATGCGCTCAAGCACCTCGGCGGGAATGCCGGGGCCATCATCCGTCACGCTGATCAAGAGCTTGCCGCTGTCTTCCCGGTCCGGGGCATAGTTGACCCGCACTTCGCGCCGGGCAGCCTTGATTCCGTTCTCGATGATATTGATCACGGCGTGGCGCAGGCTCGGTTCGATTCGCAGGGGCGTGTCAGGCGCCGCCTCCAGGGCGAAATCGACTTTGGCGGAAGGATGCACGTTGAGGATGTAGTCCTTGATGTCCGCCGCGAAACGCCCCAGCCCGAGTTCTTCCCGGGCGCCGGGATTGTCCTTGTGGTAGTAGCGGATCAACTGGTTGATGGAGTGCTTGCAGCGGCCCACCTGTTCCCGCAGCAGGCCGATGTCCTGCCGCACCGATGCCTCGCCAAGCTTGTCCTCCCCGAGTTCATCCAGATCATTGAGAATCACCGACATGGTGGAAAGCGGAGTGCCCAGGGCGTGGGCGGTGCCCGCGGCAAGCGTGCCGATGGCGACAAGCTGTTCATTGCGCAATTCGTTTTCCCGGGCTTCGGCGAGATGGTGTTCGCGCTCCCGCACGGCGATGGCCATGGCGCTGATGAACACGGTGATCAGAATGGCGCTGACCACGAAAATCACCCACATTCCCACCAGATGCAGTTCGAACATCGACACGGCGGAGCCGCTCATGCCCATCATGTCCTGTTCGGCGGACAGGTCGAGCAGCAGGAAAAAGGTGTAAATGACGATGCTGCCCAGGGCAAAGGAGTTCACATGGCGCCGGGGCAGCAGGGTGGCGGCGACGGCAAGCAGCACGAGCAGGTAGGAAATGAGCGGGTTGCCGATGCCGCCGGTGTACAGCAGCAGCAGCACGAGAAAAACCACATCCACCAGAATATGCAGGAACAACTCGCTATTGTCTATGGGCCGGCTCGAACCGAGGCGCCGATAGCCGAGTAGAATCGAAACCACGATGGCCGCCACCAGCCCGGCGATAAACGCCACGGGAATCACCAGCCCGGAAAAGAACTGCAATACCAGCAGACCAATACAGCTTGCGCCGGTAACAAAGGCCCGCAGCAGCAACAGGCGTCGCAGCCCCTGACGGGCGAGGCTGCTGCCACCCGATTGCACGGGAATCAGCGAAGCCGCAAGGCGGCCAAATCCGGCAAGTTGTCGCATTCGCCCAGTGTACAGCAACTCCGCCGCAAGGCGTTGAGGTATCGAAACTTGCACCCCGCCCCAAGTTCCCAGGAGCCTGCGCCGCAGGAATTCGCGAAAGCGAAAATTCGCTATCGCCGCGCCCCTGGCCGGTCGATTGAGGCGAATATTGGTGGATATGCAACGAAATCGAGCGGCCGGGGGCGCGGATGAGAGCGGATTTGCAGCCGTGA
>JAJDSZ010000089.1 GCA_022827425.1 Pseudomonadales bacterium
TTATATCGACGCCAACGACATCCTGTACGCGGCGGATTCGGAGTCGAGCGCGACTTCCAATCCCGGCTGGCGGCGCGGCATTCGCATCGGCAGCGCGGTAACCGGGCATGTGTTCAGTTTCATACCGGACCCCGACCAGAATCCCGGCGGCACCAGCGCCGCGGAAGGCGTGGCCGCCGACATGCACGGCAACGTCTACGGCGCCGAAGTCGGCCCGAGGCAACTCGTCAAGTACGTAAGGGAAGACTGATGTATCGACTCTTTCCCGTAGCGTTCGTTCTTTTTGCGGGGGCGGCCCTGGCCCAGGTCGAGGAGCCGGACTGGGCCGAGGTCGAAGAGGAGACGCTGCGGCATTTCCGCGCGATCATGCAATTCGACACCAGCGACCCGCCCGGACGGGAATTGCCGGCCGCCGAATATCTGTACGACGTGCTGGAAGCGGAAGACATTCCGGTGGAACTGCTCTGGAACGATCCCGAACGGCCGAATGTCCTCGCCCGGCTCGAAGGCGACGGCAGCGAGGAGCCGCTGCTGATCATGGCGCATACCGACGTGGTCAATGTCGACCCCGAGAAATGGATTTTCCCGCCCTTCAGCGCGACCGTCGACGGCGGCTATGTCTATGGGCGGGGCGCCGTCGACGACAAGGACAACGTAGCGGCCGGCCTGATGATCATGCTCCTGCTCAAGCGGCTCGACGTGCCCCTGGCCAGGGACGTGATCTATCTCGCCGAATCCGGCGAGGAAGGCGCCACCGAGTACGGCATCGAGTTCATGGTCAACGAGCATTTCGACAAGATCGACGCCGAGTTCTGTCTGGCCGAAGGCGGGTCGGTCGCCCGGGTGAATCGCGAGGTGCAATATTCCGGCGTGCAGACCATGGAGAAGATTCCGTATCGGGTCGAATTGGTCGCCACCGGTCCGGCGGGGCACGGTTCGGTTCCCTTGCAGAACAACTCCGTGACCCGTCTCGCCAGGGCGGTTGCGGCCATCGCCGACTGGCGCACGCCGATTCGTCTGAACGAGACCACCGCCGCGTACTTCGAGCGATTGGCCACGATTTCGCCGGGCGACGCCGCCGAGCGCTACCTGAACGTGCTCGACCCGGGCCTCGCCGGCGAGTCGGACGAGTATTTTCTCGCCAACGAGCCGCGCCACGCCTCGATGTTGCGATCTTCGCTTTCGCCGAACATTTTCGATGCCGGCTACCGAATCAACGTGATTCCCTCGGAATCCCGCGCCAGCGTCGACTTCCGCGCACTGCCCGATGAAGACGTCATCGGCTTTCTCGACGAAATCCGGCGCGTGGTCGACGATCCGGCGGTGGAAGTCAGTCTCGGCGCGCGCAATACCCGGCCACGCGGCGAAAGCAGCCTCGACACCGATGCCTTCCGGGCAATCGAAAGCCAGACCCGCGAGCATTACGGCGTCATCACGCTGCCGACCATGAGCACCGGAGCGACCGATATGGCCTATCTGCGCGCGGCGGGAATCCAGTGCTATGGCATCGGCCCGGCGATCGACCGCGAGGACGCGGCGCTCGGGTTCGGCGCCCATAGCGACCAGGAGCGAATCCTGATCAGCGAATTGCACCGCTTCGTGCGTTTTCACTATGACGTGGTGATCGAACTGGCGGCGCAATAGCGGTCAGGCGAAAGCGGCGCTGGAAATCGCCGCCAGCAAATCCCGGATTTCATCGTCAATTGCGATGCCGCGGCGCTCCAGCAGCGCCTCGGCATTGCGCCGGGCGGCCTCGGCGGCTCCGGCCGTTGCGCTGTTCACGAATTCCGCGCAGGCTTCCTGCATCATGCGCTGTTGCAATAGTTCCGCGGCGATTTCGTCTGCCTTGATCCTCTCGCGCAATTCCCGCATTTCCTGATTCGGTTCGAAACCAGGACTCTTCAGCCAGCGCCGCACTTCGCGCAAGGGCTGAATCAGGCGGCTTTGCCATTGGCTGGATATCTCGTCGATCCGCGTCCACAAGTCCTCGCCGATCACGCCATGATGCGCGCCGAACCAGTAGCAGAACAGCACCGCGTTCACGTCGAGGCCGTATTCGTCCTGCAGGCGCAGACAGGATTCCTCCACCATTTCCCTGCCGTATAGGGCAATGGAGTACTCGGGGAAATCGGTTCGTTTCACCATTGCGTTATTGATGTTCTCGTGCTGCGGACATATATTAAGTTAACATAAAAGACGCTAAAATGCGTTCTTTGCGTATACTTGATTGATGAAAAACTCGACTGCGCTAAAACGACTGAACACCTGGGACAAGCAGGGTCGCCAGGTCTTCGCTTATGCGGATCTGGCCAAGATTTTCCATGACGACAGCCCCCGCGCTTTCAAGGCCGGCCTGCGGCGTCTGGTGGCGGAGGAAATCCTGCTGCGTCCGGTGCGGGGCATTTACGTCAATGCTCTAAGCCAGGGTAAGGGCGGCGAAACCATTGAGCATATTGCCAGGGCGCTGCGACGGGGCGATTTCAATTACCTCAGCCTGGAATCCGCCTTGAGCGAGTACGGCGCGATCTCCCAGATCCCGATGGACCGATTGACCGTAATGACCACGGGACGTCGCGGCGAGTATTCCACGCCATTCGGCGTTATCGAGTTTACCCATACGAAACGGCGTCCCGGCGCGATTCTGCCAGGCATTCGCGATGTAGGCAGACCGCTGAAACTGGCCACGCCGGAAGCTGCCTGGCGCGATCTGAAAAGAGTGGGCAGAAACACCCATCTGGTCGACGAGCGGGAGTTGGCGGCTCATGGTTAGACAGATCGACAAGGCGGATTTCGACGAACTGACCGCGTTGGCAATGTCCAGTCCCGGGCATGCCCATATGCGGCCGGTGATTCAGAAGGAATTGTTGCATTACGACATCCTCTACAGTCTGGATAACGCCGGCTTGCTCGATCGGCTGACTTTCCAGGGCGGCACTTCATTGCGCCTGTGCCATGGTTCTCCCCGCTACAGCGAAGATCTGGATTTTGTAGGCGGCGAGGATTTTTCTCGCCGGAGATTGGGGCCCATCAAGGATTGCATCGAGCGCTACATCGGACGGCGCTATGGCCTGGAAGTCAGTGTAAGGGAACCTGGAGACCTGAGAGGCGACCGGGAGTACGCCGACCTGAAAATCGACAAATGGCAGGTTACTGTCACTACCGACCCCGGACACAGCGATATTCCCCGGCAACGAGTAAAGATCGAAGTTGCATCCTTGAACGCATATTCCCGGGAACCAAGAGCCGTGCAACTTAATTACGAGTTCCTGCCGGAAGGCTATGGCGATACGATCGTGCTCACGGAATCGCTCGATGAGGTCATGGCCGACAAACTGGTTTCACTTGTCAATACGACCGGATATGTGCGCAATCGGGATATCTGGGACTTGCGTTGGCTTAAACGGCAAGGGGCTCAACCGCGGGAGGAATGGGTAAGGAACAAGGTTCGGGACTACCGTGTCGACAACTATGGGGAAAAACTTGCGCTGATGCTGGAACGCTTGCCGGAAATTATCCAGGGGGATGTGTTTCAGCGCGAGATTTCGCGTTTTATCCCCCTGGAGGTAGAGGAACGAACTTTAGGCAAATCAAAGTTCAAACAGTTACTGACCGTCGAAGTATCTGATTTGCTGGAGAGGACAAGGCTGGCCATTTAGTATCGGGCGTAGTCAAATTGCAATTCATGCATCTGCACATTATCGGCATCTGCGGCACCTTCATGGGCAGCCTCGCGCTGCTCGCCAGGGAACTCGGCTATCGCGTCAGCGGCTGCGACGCCAACACCTATCCGCCGATGAGCACGCAACTCGAGGAATGCGGCATCGAGGTTCTCGACGGCTATCTGGCGCAACATCTCGACGGGCGGCCCGATCTCGTAGTGGTCGGCAACACGATTTCCCGCGGCAATCCGGTGCTGGAGCGAACTCTTGAGGAGGGAACGCCTTATGCCTCGGGGCCGCAATGGCTCGCGCAATACGTGTTGCGCGACAAATGGGTGCTCGGCGTCGCCGGCAC
>JAJDSZ010000025.1 GCA_022827425.1 Pseudomonadales bacterium
ATGTTGCGAATCTCCAGGGCCCACAACGGTGGGACCAGCGCTTCCTCGTCCGTCAGCCTTCGCAGGGCGGCGTCCGCGACAACGGACTGCTCGTCGGGAAAGCACCAACAGGCCGTGACCGATGCGTCGAGCACGAAAGACATCAGGGCTTTCGTCCCTGGTTCCGGTGGGCAATCAGTTCTTTGACGGGAATGGGGCGCCGCCGGGCGCGGGATGTCCGCAAGCGGTCGATGACCGATCGAATATCCTCGATATTCTCCTCGACCCCAACGATTCGAGCGACGGGCAAGCCGCGGCGGGTGATGGTGAAACTCTCTCCCCGCTCCACCTGGCGGAGCAACTCGGGAAGGCGGGTCTTGGCCTGGTACGATCCAATGAACTGCACTGTATTGTCCTTTCGTATCGGCAAACTAATCAGACCAGTCTATGTGATTGACTGGTCTGATGCAATTTCAAGCAATCTCAAGCGATTCAAGTGATGGGGTTGGGCGACTCGCATCAATGGGTAACTCGGAGGGGATGTCTTGGTACGAAGCAATAATCAGGAGGATCGACACCGCAGCTGAGCACCCGAATTTCGGAAAGGATTATGGGTTTGTTCGCGAGGGCTTGCGCCGCCTTGAATGCAACTCGCACGCTGTTTACTTCCGGGCCAGGCAACATTTTGCGGTGAAAATTACGCATTTCCAGAAAGACTGTCCCAGACTTTGGCCAAGAGGCGCCGGGCGGGCCAGCGCCGAGGGACACCAGCCGATCTGGTGACAAACGTGGAGTCCACATGGAAACTTGCGATATACTGACTGCCACCCAGCAACTTGAAGAGTCCGGCATGGATCGATCCGAAGCTGAATCCGTCGTCCGAACCGTTCAATCCATGGTGGCCCCGCTGGCCACCGATGCCAAGCTCGAAGCCTTCCGGGGCGACGTGAAATCCGAATTCGAAGCCTTCCGGGGCGAGGTGAAGTCCGAATTCGAGGCCGTCCGGGCTGAAATAAAGTCTGAGTCCAAAGCTGTCCGGGACGAAATGGAGTCCGAATTCAAATCCATTCGGAGCGAAATGGAGTCCGAGTCCAAGCTTGTGCGGAAGGAACTCGAAGCCACGGAGCACAAGCTCACCGCGAAAATGCATGCGCTGGCGACAACGCAGACCTGGCGGCTGGTCGGCGCCGTGTTCCTGATCAACAGCATATTTTTCACCCTGCAGCAGGTGTACGGATGATTGGGGAGCGAGTGATCATTCCGGAAACCGCCCCCAAAGCAAAACCCCCGGCCTCGCGACCGGGGGTTTTGCTTTGGGGGCGGCGAAGCCGCCGGAATGGGTGAGATCAGATGAAGTCTTCAATCACCACGGAACCAGTGTTTCCGCGTCGCCTTCACCGGTATCCACAGTCTTGAGCGAGCCATTGGCGGTGACAGTTACTTTATCCGCGCCACTGCCAGTGCTGATGGAGTCCAGACTGGCTTCAGCATCCGTACTAGGAGCCTGCGCCGTAGGAATTCGCGAAAGCGAAAACTCGCTATCGCCGCGCCCCTAGCTGATCGATTGAGGCGAATATTGGTGAATATGCAACGAAATCGAGCGGCCAGGGGCGGGGATGAGAGCGAATTTGCAGCCGTGAATTCCTACGGCGCAGGCTCCTAGGGCGTTGCCGTGTGGAAACGCCGTTTTCAGCGGCTTTTCACGCTGCTTCGGCGGGGTTCTGCGAAAGCAATTGCTGGTTGGGCGGAGATGTTGCGACGTCGCGCAGGAGGACGCACGATCCAAGAATGAGAATAATAGATGGCATTTTTTTATTTTTCTTTGCTTATTGCGAAAATTCCTGTGAAAAAGTACATTCTCCCTGCCATTGACAACTTTACGTGGGGGATGTCGTGCCAAAAGTCAGCGCCAAGCGTCAGATTACTTTGCCTGCGAGTCAGTGCCACATTGCGGGCATAGAGCCCGGCGATGAATATCGCAGTTTCATTGCCGGGAAGCGCATCACCATCGTTCGACAGGAGCCCGGCGCGGCCTGGGGCTATATGTCGCATTTGCGGCCTGACGAAACTGTGTCGGACGAGGAATCGCGACAGGGCGCCATAGACGGAAGGCGAAAGCCAGCCCCATGATCGCGGTAGACAGCAACGTTCCGCTGCGCTACCTCACCAGGGACGATGTGGTGCTGGCCGAGACGACCTGGACCCTGGCTGGCCGGCGGTACAAGGCGGCAAAACCGGACCTGGCGGCGGTGGTGGACAAGTTGTTGCAGGACCCGAACATCCGCTTTGAGGATGAAGGCGTAATCTGGAACGCATTGCAGGACTTCCGTGAAACCGACGCCGATTTCGCCGACGCGCTCATCGCCCGCAAGGCAGTCAAGACGGCGGCTTCCCTGAACGAGCACTGCATTGTGTTCACTTTCGATGCTGCGGCCCTGCAACTGCCAGATACGGCTGCGCCATAAGGCCGGGGACCTGGTGGCGGCGGCACCCATCCTGAGCCATGGGTGTCCGTGTCTCGCCCATCCCTGAACCCCCAACGCTGGGCACAGATCATTGGCACACTCGTGTGTGTAGGTTCAGATACATGTGAGACTGAATCGGCGATCCGGTGACGGTCGATTCAGTCCAGGGACGAAAGCTTTACGCGCTCCGGATGGAAGGAGCGAAGCGACTGGAATCCGGAGCGCGCACCGGCACGCCCGCTGTACATCATCCAGCCCAACGGGGACTTGCTTTGCCGAGTGCCTGGGACAGCTGCCCCGTGGTGTCTTCCATTCGTCATTCTGCGCGAAGCGAAGTCGCAGAATCTCCCGAATTCATGACGGGTTCGAACGAAGCCATAACGGCCTCATCGGGGAATGCCCGATCTGATGAACCAGTCCCACAAAAAGCAGCGTTTGCGAAGCGCAGCTTCGCGCGCTGTCCCGAGCGGCTCGACAGGAAATCGGGACTGGGGTTTGGCGAAGTCTCAACCGTCGCGCCGGGGATGGCATGAACAACCTCCCAGATTCCCCAAAGAGATTCTGCGACTACGCTTCGCTCCGCGCAGAATGACGGAGGGCTTCGCTCCGCTCCGCGCGGAATGACATGAAGGCTGGAGCGCCAAAATGAGAATTGCTGGTAATCGCCCCAAAAAGCAAAACCCCCGGCCGGGGCCGGGGGTTCTGGTTGGGGGCGGCGGAGCCGCCGGGATTATTGGAGATCGGTCTAGGCGCTGAAGCTGGCTTCCACCAAGCCTGGATCGGAACCTGTGATGGCGATCGCCATATCGGTTCCGGCGTCGAAATCGCCGTCGCCGTCGACATCGATGAGGACCCAGAACCTGTTCGCGGTCTGCACGCCATCGGTAGCCGGGTCACCGTCGTAAATTTCAGTGACCGTCGCAATGGAATGCTTGACGGTGTTGCTGCCGAAGGTTCCGTCCGGGTTGTCGGTTTTGGTTTCGAAGATTCCATCACCGTCGCCCAGAAAAGCTCGCAACGAGTCGGCGGTGGGATCCGGGTCGGCCGTATCGGTGCTGTTGATCGCATCGTCGCCTTCATACTCCTTGATCGACCCCTTCAGGCTGTTGAACAGCGTCCGGCCCAGGGAAATCTTGTCATCGGAGGCGGAGAAGTCCGTGATGGTGTCGAAACCGTACATCGCTCCGGTAGCCGTCCAGGCAACCTGGGAATCCGACGCCGCGGTGTAATCGAAGGTATCCTCTCCACCGCCGCCGGTGAGCATGTCGCCGCCCGCGCCGCCGCGGATGTCGTCGTTTCCGGCGCCGCCCATCAGCATGTCGTTGCCGCCGTTGCCGCGGATGTCGTCGCCCTGGGCGCCGCCGGTGAACACGTCCTTGGCGCTGCCGCCCACCATGTCCACCTCTTCCGCGGTTCCCGTCGCGTCGACGGTGACGCCGCCGGTGTTGTCCTCGGCGTCGACCAGTTCAAGCTGCCCGAAACCGAGTTCGGACCCCGACACGGTGGACTGCATGACCACCACCTTGGCGTTGCCGCTGACGTTGATTGCCTCCACGGTCGCGGCGCCGGCGTCGTTTGTGCCGTTCAGCGTCACCGTGTTCTCGTAGTGGCCCGCGCCCGGCTTGTTCCTCGCGGAAACCGTCGGAGAGGAGCCGCCCGCGTTGGCG
>JAJDSZ010000056.1 GCA_022827425.1 Pseudomonadales bacterium
CATCGCGATCTTGCTGTACGCGGGCGGCATCGCCACCGAATCGATCCAGTTCATCACGCGTACGGCGCTGCTGCCCACCTGGTTTCTCGCCATCTACACCATGATCGTGATCCTGGCGCCGCCGAGTCATGCCCTCTGGCGGCGCTGGGGATACTGGTCGCTGCTGGCCTACCTGGCGTTGGCCGCGGCGACCGATATCGCATTTTTCGGATTTGACTGGCAACTGCCCGGCTGGAGCAATTATTTCTGGATCTGGCTGGCAATGCATCATCTCGGATTCGCCTGGCGCGACGGCCGGCAAGGCAGTCCGGCGGTTCTGCTGGCGGTCGCCGTGGCCGCATTGACCGCGCTGGCGCTGGTTGTGGTCTGGGGGCCTTATCCCGTTGCCATGGCCGGGTCGCCGGGGGAAGGACCCAGTAACTCGCTGCCGCCCAAGATTACTCTGGCGGCCCTGGGACTGGTTCAGTTCGGCGTGTTGCTCGCCGCCGAGAAGCCAATGCGGCGCCTGCTGGATAATCTGCGCCTGTGGACCGCCACGGTGTTGATCAACAGCATGATCATGACGCTGTATCTCTGGCACATGAGCATATTGCTGCTGTTGCTCGGCGCCTCCTGGCTCGCGGACGGTTTCGGCCTGGGCATGGTCCCGGGCAGCACGGGCTGGTGGTGGAGCCGCATTCCCTGGGTCGCGCTTCCCGTCCTGCTGCTCCTGCCGGCCGCGGTGGGCCTGTCGCCGCTGGAAAGAATGCCGCGCCCGGCCAACGCGAAGGCGCCCTCGCTCTGGCGCCAGTTGCCGGGGGCGGCGCTCGTGGGACTCGGCATCAGTTTCACCGCCTTGTTCGGCATCGACGGCAACCCGCTGTCTCCGGCGAATACCGGAATAGTCGCGCTGGTACTAGGCGGCGCGTGGATCTGCGGAATAGGATTCCGGGTGCGAAGAAACTAGGGAAATCCCGATGACCATTCGGCCTTATGAGGCGAAACGCGACGAGAAGGCGGTAATCCGCATCTGGGAGGAAACCCGCTGGATCGACCGCGGCGACAAGGACGACGCGACCCATTTGCGCGGCATGCTCGACAACTCCCGCGCGCTGGTGGGCGAACTCGACGGCGCGGCGGAATGCGTCACGATTTCCAGCCCCGCGTCCATCCGCTATCTGAACGAGGACATCCCTCTCGGCATCGTTGCCGCCGTGACGACGAGCCCGCGCGGCCGCCGCGCCGGTTTCGCTTCGCGCGCCACTGCTGAACTGGTGCAAAAGGACGCCGAAGCGGGAATGATGGTCTCGGCGCTGGGCATGTTCGAACAGGGCTTCTACAGCCGCCTCGGCTTCGGCAACGGGCCCTGCGAGTTGCGCTGGAGCTTCGATCCCTCCAGGCTGAATGTCGATTCCAGGGCTGGAATTCCGGATCGCATCACTGCCGGGGACAGCGAGGACGTTTTTCTCGCCATGAACAAGCGTTCCTTGCGGCATGGCGGCGTCCGGATTCTCAATCCAGCCCATGTCAGCGCCGACATGGGCTGGACCGAGCACCCCCTTGGGCTCGGATATCGCAACGCCGAAGGCGAACTGACCCACTTCGTCTGGGGGGAAATGAAGGACGAAAACGGCCCCTTCGTATTGATCGCCATAGCCTGGCGCGAACCGGAACAGTTGCAGGAACTGCTCACCCTGCTGAAAGGTCTCGGCGACCAGGCGCACCTGGTGAAAATGATCGAGCCCGCCGGCCTGCAGTTGCAGGATTTCATCGCCCGCCCGTTGCGGGAAAGCAATTCCCCGAAAGAAGGCGATTGGCGCAAGGGCGCCGAAGCCGAAGCCTGGTGGCAGGCGCGCATCAACGATCTGCAAGGCTGTCTCGCCCGCACTCCCCTGCCTCACGCCGGGCCGGCCCTTACCTTCAACCTGCATCTCGACGATCCAATTGCCGGGTTTCTGCCCGCATCGGGCAACTGGAAAGGGGTAAGCGGGGACTATGTCGTGCAACTGGGCAAGGAGAGCGGCGCGGAGCCCGGCAGGCGCAAGGGCTTGCCGAGCCTCCGTGCCGGCGTCGGCGGTTTCACCCGGCTCTGGCTCGGCTGCGCCGAAGCGAACGCCATCGCCGCCGCCGGGCAAATCGAGGCATCATGGCAATTGCTCGACGATCTCGAAGCGACATTGCGCTTGCCGATCCCCCGCACCGGCTGCGAATTCTGAGATTGACCTGGGAGCCCGGTTTTCTGTCATTCCGCGCGCAGTCGCGGAATCTCATTGCGAGGGCACTGCCTGAGATTCCGCGACTACGCTTCGCTCCGCGCGGAATGACAGAGGGTGGAGCGGATGGATCGGGACAGCCAGTCTACTCGACCTGGGACAATCGGGCAGCGATGGCGTCCCGGTCGATTTCACGGCCTTCAAGGAAAACCCGTTCGATCGCTCGGGTATTGCGGATATCGTCCAGCGGGTTGGCCGATAATATCACCAGGCTTGCGCTGTATCCCGGTGCGAGCAGGCCAAGGTCATCCAGCTCCAGATGCTTCGCCGGCACGCTCATTCCGGCCATCAGGGCCTGCATCGGGCTCATGCCGAGGCGGACATAGATTTCGAGTTCGCGATGCCCGGTATAGCCGAAAGGGTGACCCGGCAAGGCGCCGGCGTCGGTGCCAAGCACGATGTCCGCGCCCGCATCCAGCAGGCGCATCAGGCTGTCGCGCAGGCCGGCTTCCCGTTCTTCGTCCCGAACGATGTCGCCCGCGGATAATCGACCGGCGCCGGTCAAGCCGGCGGCGCTGGCATCCGGCAACACCGCCCGCAGGAAGGGATCGTCGCCGATGGCTTCCCGGCGCAATTCCCCGAGGCCCAGATTGGGCACCACAAAGGCGCCGGCGGCTGCGGTCTGCTCGGCAATCGCGGCGGTGAAAGCGTCTCCCAGGCGCCCATGGAGAAAGCCATGGGCCCCCGCGGCGAGCAGGTCGGGCATGTCCCCGGCGAATTGCTGGTGGACGAATACCTTCAACCCCAGGCTTTCGCTGACGGCGATCAGCGGGCGATACACGTCCGGCGCAAGCTTCCGCTGGCTGCCGCCGCGGTCGTCAACCCAGATCTTGATGAAATCGATGCCGCTGGCGGCCACTTCCCTGGCTTCGATCACAGCCTGCTCAGGATCGTAGAGTCCGTGGAGAACCATCTGGCCGGTACGCTCGGCCACCGCGGCCACTTCCACCAGAAAGGCGTCGTTGGGCCCCTGCCCCTCGGGCCCCATCCCCGCTGAAAACAGCAGCCGCGCGGCGTCCGGGTAGCGCTCGCGCTGGTTTTGCTGGAACTCCAGCGCCATCCGCTCGGCGTCGGAACCCGCCGAAAAGGCCGCGGCAAAACCGTACCAGGCATACTGTTCGAGATTGTCGCGCAGATTCTCCGGCGAATAGTTATGGCCGCCCCAGTTGTGGCCGCTCTGATAACCGAGATGGGTATGACCGTCGATCAGCGCCGGAATCACCGTCTTGCCGCCGCCGTCGATCACACGCGCGCCATCTGGCGCAGGGATTTCCTCACTGCTCACCGCCGCGATTTCACCGCCCTGGACCAGCAGCGAGCCGCTCTCGATCAGCCTCCCGTCGCCAATCACCAGCCGCGCATTGCTGATGAGCATCGCCTCCTGGGCCAGCAAGGGACCGGGAAGGAACAAGAGTATTGTCAGAATCTTGCGGTGTATCGAAGATGATCTGAACAGCATGGGAACGTCCTCGTGATTTCCAATTGGACATGCAGTTGACATCGCTAATGCGAATCATTATTATTTGCATCTCATTTTCATTCACCAACAAAAGGAACAGTAACATGAGAAGTAACGCAACAGGCATTTTTCTGGCCCGGGCATTGCCCATCCTGTGCGTCATGCCGGCAGCTGTCCAGGCGCAGCAGCAGGATGAGGAACTCGAAGAAATCGTCGTCTTGGGAAGATATCTCTACACGGATCAGGTCAATGCTTTACGAACCCCCACCCCTATCATCGATGTACCCCAGAGTCTGTCCATCGTCACCGCCGACCAGATCAGGATGCAGGGCTTCACCAGCCTTGGCGACATCATCAACTACACTCCCGGCGTAAACACCTCACAGGGCGAAGGCCACCGCGACGCAGTGGTGTTTCGGGGCGTCCGCTCAACGGCTGATTTCTTTATCGACGGGGTTCGCGACGATGTGCAATATTACCGCCCGCTTTACAATCTCGAACAAGTGGAGATTCTGCGAGGCCCCAATTCACTATTTTTCGGGCGTGGCGGCACCGGCGGCATTCTGAATCGCGTCACCAAGAAAGGCGTGATCGGCGACAACTTCGCCGGCTACAAGGCGAGCGCCGATTCATTCGGCGAATATGACGTCGAGTTCGACGGCAACTACTCGATGAATGCGAACTCGGCGTTCCGAATCAACGCGTTTTATGAAAACCTCAGTAATCACAGGGATTTCTACGACGGCGACCGATTCGGAATCAATCCAACCGCCCGATTCGAAATTGGCGCCGCCACCACGCTCGATCTGTCATACGAGTACATCGATCACGAGCGATTCATCGACCGCGGCATCCCCACGGGCTCGGATGGGCGGCCGGTGGAAGACTTCAGGGATATTGTCTTCGGCGACCCTGATCTGAACCTGACCGGGCTGCAGGCCCATTTGTTCCGCGCGACCCTGCAACATGAATTCTCGGAAAACCTGAAAGGAAACTTCAGCGCGTTTCTCGGGGATTACGACAAGCTGTACCAGAACTTCTATGCGTCGAGCTACAATCAATCCCTCACGCCGAACGAGGTCACTCTGGACGGTTATGTCGACACGACCCGGCGGGAGAACGGGATCTTGTCGGGAAACCTGATCGGCGAGTTCAGCATGGGCGGTTTCAATCACACGCTCGTGATCGGCGGCGAATACATTGATACGACCTCGGACCAGGATCGCTTCAATGCCTTTTGGGACACGACCTCGGATGACAATGAGATATTCTCCATCATCCGCCCCCTCAGTCTGCGGGGAGGCGCGGGGGTCAACATCGCCGGAGGATCGACGGTCAACAGCTTTTCGGCAGACCTCAATGACGACACGCGTGTGGGCATTGAAGTGCTATCCGCCTATATTCAGGACGAGATCGAGATTTCGGACAATCTCGACCTCATCATTGGCGCGCGCCTCGACAGCTTTGATATCGCGGTCTTCAATGTGCCGGCAAATGACCTGCGAAGCCGCAAGGATGAAGAAATTTCGCCACGCCTCGGCATCGTCTTCAAACCGCGGGAGCAAATCTCGTTGTACGGCAGCTACAGCGAATCCTTCCTGCCGCGAAGCGGTGAGCAGTTCGCGAATATCAATGGAAACAACAACCGGCTGGACCCAAACACTTACGCCAATCTCGAAGCGGGCGTGAAGTGGGACCCGATCCCTGGCCTGAGCCTGACCGCCGCCGTATTCGAGATCGAACAAAGCTCGCCCCAGATTGCCGATAACGACCCTTCCACACTGGATGTGATTGATTCCACCATCGACGGTTTCGAACTGCAGTTCAGCGGCCTGTTGACTGACCGGTGGTTCATTTCATCCGGATACAGTTATCTTGACGGAGAACAGGTCAATCGTTCCGGCCCCACAGGTCTGCGTCCACGCGAGTTGCCGGAAAACATGCTGTCGCTCTGGAACAGTTTCCAGATCAACGACAGACTGGGCTTCGGACTCGGTCTGAGCTATCAGGACGAGAGCTTTATCAACAATGGCAACAGCGCGACCCTGCCGAGCTATACCCGGTTTGATGCGGCGATTTTCTACGACGTATCCGACAATCTCCGCGTGCAACTCAATGTGGACAACCTGAGCGACGAATTGTACTTTCCGAACTCACACAGCACGCACCAGGCCAGCGTGGGAGCCCCGCTGAACGCGCGCCTGACCATCGGCAGCCGGTTCTGATGGCGCGCCGGAATCCGAACCCAACAGCTCACTCTTCCCGGAAGGTGAACAAAAAAAGCAGGAACACGATCAGGGCGAAACCGGCCGGCAGCAGCCAGAAATCCTGCCAGCGCACCAGCGTCAATACCGTTTCGTCTTCCAGGAACGCGTTGAACAGCGCTCCGGCGATCTGCGCGCCGATGAACATGCCAAGGCCGTAGGTCACCAGCACGAGAAATCCCTGGGCCTGGCCGCGCACGGCCGGCGTCGATTTCTTGTCGACGTAGATCTGCCCGGTGACGAAAAAGAAGTCGTAGCAGATGCCGTGCAGCAATATGCCGGTGACCACCATCCAGAAGACAGCGTCCGGCGCGCCGAGCGCGAAAAACAGGTAGCGCAGGATCCACGCCGCCATGCCGATGGCCAGCATCCATTTCACGCCGAAGCGCGCGAACAGCAGCGGCATCAGCAACATGAACGCCGCCTCGGACATCTGGCCGAGCGTCATCAGCGACGACGGGTTGGGCAGCAGGCCGACGACCGCGTTGCTCGCGCCCTGATCGTATACCGCGTTGGCGACGAAGATCGGCGCGAAATTGTAATACGCGGCCAGGGGAATGCAGATCAGAATCGAGCAGGCGATGAAGATATAGAACGCGCGGCTGCCCAGTTGCCGGAACGCGTCGATGCCGACGATGCTTTTCAGGGACACTTTCTCGCCGGCGGCGGGAGGCGGCGTATGCGGCAGCGTGAAACTGTAGGCGCCGAGAATCAGACTCGCGATCGCCGTCGTGTACAGCGGCAGCGGGGTGCGATCCGGCAATTCGTCGCCCGAGAACTGGCCGAGGACGAAACCGATGAACAGCCCGGCGACGATCCAGCCGATCGTGCCGAACACGCGAATGAGCGGAAACTGCTTTTCCTGGTTCTCGATATTGTGAAAGGCGAGCGAGTTTGCCAGCCCCAGCGTCGGCATATAGCAGATGTTGTAGAGCAGGAGCAGCAGTATGAACAGCAAGGGCGACCCCGTTGCCTGGGGCACCGTCAGCATGATCAACCCACCGATGATATGCAGCGCGCCGAGAACCCGCTCCGTGGCGAAAAACCGGTCGGCAACCAGGCCCAGGAAAAACGGCGCGATGATCGCGGCCACGGGATTGACCGTATACGGCCAATGCGTGAGGTCCGCCATGCCCCGGGCCGCCATGTAGTTTCCGATCGTCACATACCACGCGCCCCAGGTGAAGAACTGCAGAAACATCATCGCGCTCAGGCGCGTACTGATGGCGCTGTTCGCACTATTGGCGCTTTGCATTGCCTGACTCCCGGACCGCGGCTGCGCTTCGCACGGAATGATGGGGAAGAGTGCTCACAATTCGACCCAGGCGGCGCCCCTGCCCGCGCTTTCCACCGCCGCCTGCACGAAGCGCATGCCGCGGATGCCGTCTTCAATGCCGGGATAGTCGCACAAGGGAGGCTCACCCGCATCAACGCGGCGCACATCGGCCATGAAACCGCGGTAGATGTTGGCGAAGGCTTCCAGATATCCCTCGGGATGGCCGGCGGGGACTCTTGTCGCCCGGGCTGCCGCCTCGCCGAGGTAGCCGCCGCCGGCACGGAATCTCTCCCAGGCCTTGCCGGCGAATTTCACCTTGAGGGTATTGGGCTCCATCTGATGCCATTCGAGCCCCGCTCTGGTCCCATATAGGCGAATGCTGAGCGCATTCTCTTCGCCGCAGGCGATTTGCGAGCACACCAGCGTGCCCCGGGCGCCGCCTTCGAGCCGCAGCAGCATGCTGGCGTCATCCTCGAGCCGGCGGCCATCCACGAAGCTCGTCAACTCCGCGCAAACCGAGCGGACCTCGCTGCCGCCAATGTACTCCAGCAAATGCTTGGCGTGGGTGCCGATGTCGCCCACGCAGCAACTGACGCCGGAGCGCGCGGGATCCGTGCGCCATTCGGCCTGCTTGTTGCCCTGGCGTTCCAGCGGTTCCATGAGCCAGTCCTGGTTGTATTCGACCTGGACCTTGCGCAATTCGCCCAGCCTGCCGCCCGCGACG
>JAJDSZ010000080.1 GCA_022827425.1 Pseudomonadales bacterium
ACGATGTTCGCCGAGTTCGAACTCGCCATCCACCGCGCCGCCGAACGCGGCGAGCCCCTGACCGGCCCGCGCCTGACCGAAATCTACGGCGACCTGCTCAAGCGCTACCACGGCCACGACCTCGGCGTCCTCACCATCGACGACGCCTACACCGTCGAATGGGCCTTCATCCCGCACTTCTACTACGACTTCTACGTCTTCCAGTACGCCACCTCGATCAGCGGCGCCGCCTGGTTCGCCGAACAGTTCCTGGCCGGCGACGAGGCGGTGCGGGATGCGTTTATTCGCGTCCTCAGCGCCGGGGGGTCGGACTATCCGCACAACATCCTGCTCAACGAGGCGGGACTTGATATGACCCAGGCGGAGGCTTATGGGCCGGTGCTGCGGAGGATGGAGGATCTGATGGATCGGATTGAGGGGATTTTGTAGGGTATTCGCATGAGCCTATCGCTAACTTATGACTACCTGAAAGAGACACAAGAACATGTTAAGAACGATTTCTCCGACAATCTGAGCCTACGTATAAATCGTGCCATAAGTTGGATTGGTCGTGCGGAGAAGGCAGATGACAAAGATGGGAAATTTATCTTTCTGTGGATCGCTTTCAATGCGGCATACGCAGACGAAAGCAATTTTCATACTAAGGAGCCAATGGAATGGGAATCATTTGACTCTTTTTTCTGCAAAGTAGTATCTCTTGATTCCGGGGAAAGAATTTACAATGCAATCTGGGAGAATTTTTCTGGCCCAATTCGCTTGTTGATGGAAAATAAGTTTGTGTACTGGCGTTTCTGGAAACATCAAAATGGAATAAAGGGGCACGAAAAATGGGAAGATTGTTTCAAGTTTGAACAGAAAAAATTCATCCAGATTGCAAGTGCTCCAAACAAAAGTGACACTAAGAAAGCACTGAATTTCATATTTAATAGGCTAAATGTTTTGCGAAATCAATTGGTGCACGGTGGAGCCACGTGGGACAGCACAGTCAATCGAACTCAAGTTCGTGACGGTACCGCAATACTGGAATTTCTTATTCCGGTGTTTGTTGACATTATGATGAACAATCCTCATGGAAACTGGGGCAACCCCTTCTACCCTGTAATATCCGATAACCACCCATTGAGTGGTAAGAAATCTTCGTAAATTTCGTAGCTACCTGTGTACGAATTGCGAAAGGAGTGATTTGCCCCTCCCGAGATTGTGATCAAGAAGCAGCGTGGGTTCAGGCTGCGACTGGGAATTCGCTTCGGATTGCTTCTTCGATGTCCTTTTCCGTGCGCTCATAGTCCTTCGCCAGGTCTGAAATTGATTCGCCGGCCTTGTAGCGTTCGGCGATGAGTTCGGTGGTCAGGCCGGTGCCGGCCAAAACGGGGCGTCCGGCGGAAATCGTCGGGTCGATGATGACTTTCGCGGGTGAGTCCTGAAGGATTGACCGCGTATACGGAAAGAGATTGATCGGGATGCCGGCGGGGTCGCGATCAATCCGGCTGAGCGCCCCGCTGATGATGTCCCGCATGGCGATCTGGCCCGATTTGCTGATGTTGATTATCTGTCCGTATTTCTGGATGAACAGATCGAGTCCGTCCGTTTCAAGAACGTGGCTGATGAGCGGATGACGCTTGTCCACCGTGTTGTCGGCGATCTTCACGAGGTAATCGATCGCTTGCCGAATGCTGGGCATTTTCACTTGATGCGTGCGCCGGACGGCGGCGAGCACGTGAAGTTCTGTGAGATTCAGGAAAGAGAGCAAAGTGGGAGTGTGCTCCGGCACTTCGATCAGCGACTCGTAGCCGTCCCGACCCACCGACCAATAGCGAATGGTAGCTGGAGGCACGGAGAGGTAGTGCGCGACTTCTGTGATCGTGTACGCGGGAAGCTCGCGGGGATCGTTTTTTGTCAATTTATGTCTGAACATTGCACTCTATATCGGATGAAAACGACCGTCTTTGAGGTCGAGGCGAACTATACGCGAAACGGTATTCGCATAACAGTCGTGTCCTACCCAAGTCGGCCGCAAGGGGAATTGCGACGCGGTTTGCAGGTCGGTCAACATTCGAATCACAATAGTGGGAAGCCATGCCCCAAAGCGAAAGAACAATGAATCAAGACGACAGCGACGGCTTGCGAGACGAGTACGATTTTTCGGATGGGGTCCAAGGCAAGCACCATGAGGCGTATCGTGCCGGGACGAATGTTGTGATTCTCGAACCGGACGTTGCCGACGTTTTCAAGGACTCCGCCGCTGTGAACAAGGCTCTGCGCGCAATCGCGCAAGTGGCGCGCGACCACGCGGATAGTGCGGCTGATCGGTAGGCCGGTGGGATCTCGGTTTATCCGGCTGATTGTCCCGCTATGGGAACCAATGCGCTCAGGGGAAGTGCGCAGAATGTCTTGTCCTTGATCCGGAAGGGAAGAACTCGAAATCCGGTGTAAAGCAAAATGCCCTGCTGAAACTTTGCTCCGGCGAACTCGGACAAGGCCGACAAGCCGCGAAAGTCTCGTGCGGAGACATTGGCCGAAGCCTTGACCTCCACCCCCGTCACCTGCCCATCGTCCCGTTCAATCAAGAGATCGACTTCGCGTTGATGCGTGTTGCGAAAATAATGAAGAGAGATGGGCTGCTCGGCCCAGGCCGCGGCCTTGCGCAATTCCAGATACACCAGATTCTCCAGCAACGCGCCGTAATGATTGGTTGCCAGCAGGGTTTCGCCGTCTCGTATGCCAAGCAAGGCGCAAGCCAAGCCGGTATCAAGGAGAAAAATCTTCGGCAGACTGACGGCAAGCCGTTTGGCGCGGTTTTTGGTGAATCCCGGAACGCGCTGAACGATGTGTATCAGTTCAAGAGTCTCGATGTATCTCTTCACCAGCCGGTCATCGAGGCGCAGGTCGTTGCCGACATTGGCATACTTCAAAAGATTGCCGGACAGGCCTGAAAGATAGGGCGTCAATGCGGCGATATTGGTATGGCTGTCCGCGCGGGAGGCGTAAAGCGATGCAAAATCTTTCAGCAGCCGTCCCCTGATATAGGAGTCAAACCACACTCGCCGAACGCGTTGGCTTTTTTCGATCAGTTCGGGGTAGCCGCCACGGACGATGGCGTCGGCAATCCGATTGCGGGTCAATTCGGGATAATCGCCTTGTTGCCGGAAATTCTCCCGCATCAGGAAGTCGATCGCGTTGTTCCCGCTGCCCGAAATCTCGTCCACGGAAAGCGGCAGCAACTCCAGCCGCGCCATATGACCCGGAAGAGCTTCCTGCACCCGCGCGGTGGCGAATATATCGGCGGAACCCGTGAGCAGAAACTTGCCGCGCCGATCCGGCGCCAGTCGATCGGAGGCTTCCTTGATGGCGGGGATCAGCGCCGGAACATACTGAAACTCGTCTATGACCACGCTCTCGTCACCCAGGGAGCGAATGAATCCATGTGGGTCGAATTCCACGGCGGCGCGAGTTGCCTGGTCGTCCAGCGATATGTAGCGCAACGGCAGGCTCTCCGCCACCATGCGGACGAGCGTCGTTTTCCCGGATTGCCGCGGCCCCGTGACGTAGACTATGCGAAATTCGCCGAGCAATTCATGGAGCAGGCTCTGGACATGTCGTTTGTACATGGCTTCCATTGTAGCCGCTATTGCGAGTTTTACGTGGTTCTATTGCGAGAAATACGGATAGTTTGTGCGAGATTTACGGATCGCCGTCAGGGTGTCTCTCCCGACAGCCGCTCGATAAAGCGCAGCTTGCGATGATGGCGCTCCCGCAGGGATTGCAGGCGCCATAAAAAATCAGTCTTGTCCCCATCGCGGTCGGCCAATGCCCGCAGGTCGGTAATCAGCGCCGCGGCGCGATCATAGTTCCCGGTTGTCCGCGTTTTGACCGCGGCGTCGATTTCCTGCCACGTCTCAGGTACGCGGGTCCGAAGGCGATCAAGCCTTTCCTTGAGCTGCTGTGCTTCCAGGCATTCCCGCTTCAGCCGCTCCCGCTCTTCCCTCTTCGCCTTTTCCGTCGCCCGCGCCGTCCGGATTTCTTCAACTCTTCGACGCAGATCGGAAACTGATCGAAACTCCAAAACAGAACCAACAGCGAGATCTTGTCTAACTCGCTGCCTGATTTCCGCGGCAACCTGTGGATCGTTCTCCGCAACTCTTTGAAGCAGCTGTATCCTTTCAGAGTCAGAAAGCGCCTCAAGTGTGCTCCGCACTGATTGGCCCGAAAGTGGTTGTGCTCCCGGATCCATGCGCTCCGCCGCGGCGTGAACGAGGTCTTGATCAATCTGCAAGAACTCGGCCAGGGTTTCCAAACCGCTGGTCAGTGGTCCGATCCCCGGAAGTGGTTCCCTGACGTTTTGCTGCACGTGTCCTTTTTCCACTTCATCCAGCCAAAACAAGTAGGCGAGACGCAAATCGCCGGCAAGCAAATCGCTTCGCAGCGGCGCCAGCTCTGGCATCCAGGCGTCACCTTCATCGAATTCGTAGTAATCCGTCGGCTCCAGTTCCTGGTGGATGTCGAGAATAAAGTTCTCTCCCGCATCCAGTATCTCCGCAAGCCCTGTTCCATTCAGCAGCCGTTTCCAGCGGGTGTGGTCCACAAGTCTTTTCGGAAGACGAATCATCAATCTGCGACTGCCCATACCCACAAAAACATGCAGGTCGAACCACCGCTTCATCATCTCGTCGGGTTTGCCCTTGAAATTGCCCCAATTGTAGTGAACCGAAAAGTTCGCACGGGTAATCCGCGCTCGCGATGACAGGGCGCGCAGGGCAAGCAAGGCGCCGTCGTCGAGCGACTTGTCGATTGCCAGAAATTCGTAGTATTCGTATTCGCTCATGCAGGCAGGCGCTTGACTGATCGGCACAGATCCCGATCTTTCGCCGAAGGGTACAAGACTGGCGTTGTCGTAAAGACCGGCGCCATTTCCCGAATTGGGATGCGGGAGCATGATAACTGGAAGTCAGCACTCGCTGACTCCCAATTTCATCATTCTGGATTCCCGTCCCCCGCTCGCCGGTCTTCAGTCCCGACCGGGGGGGGTTGCGCTTACTCGGTATGTTCGTAGTGGCCCATGAGCATGCCGGTGGCGAGGACGTGGCCGTCGATGGCTTCGAGCAGTTCATCGGCGTTGAGGCCGGGTTCGAGGCCGAGGTCGGTGTCGATGGCGTAGACGCGGAAGTGATAGGCGTGGAGTACGCCATTGACGGGCGGGCGGGGGCCGAAGTAGGCCGCGCGGCCGAGGCCGTTGTTGCCCTGGATGGCGCCTTCGAGTCCTTCAATGCCGGTGATTTCCGCTTCGGCCGGCAGTCCGCCGGGGATTCCCGGAGCGCTCGCCGGGATGTTGTACATCACCCAGTGCATGAAAGGGTTTTCCAGCAAGCCGATTTCCACCGCCACCGGATCGTCGCAGATCAGCGCGAGGTGCACCGTGCCTTCCGGCAGGTTCGACCAGGACAGGTCGATGGAAGTATTGTCGCCCCAGGCGGTGTTTTCCCGGGGGATTGTGCCGTGGTGTTCAAAGATGGAACTCGTTACCGTGATGGTTTCCGGAATTTCCTGGGCGTGAACGGCAAGGGAAAACAGCAGGGCGGACATGGCGCTCGCCATGGTAATCAGCTTCTTCATTTGGAACTCCTTGGGGTTCCTGCTTGCAAGGCAGAGGTTGGTTTGGCGGCCCACTGTACCGCAATTGCCCCGGCGCCGTAAACTGCGTCCCGGACATTCACGTCATTCTGCGCGTAGTCGCAGAATCTCCTTGCGGTGGCCACTGCCTGAGATTTTGCGACTGCGCTTCGCGCAGAATGACGATCGGGAAAGGCTCAATTTTCGAACCAGGCGGTGGACACCACGAACCAATCGCGTTGCTCGTTGGTCACGATCAGCGTTTCCGCGTCCAACCAGGTTATGGCTTCGACCTGGCGGGCGGCGGCGGTGTCGAGTTCGAGTTTGCGCGAAGGCGCGGAAAGCCAGCCGTCGCCTTCCCCGGGCCTTTCGAACAGCCAGATGGCGGTGTAGGAAAGCACGGCGAGAGTCCGACCGTCCGGGGAAAGTTCGGCGCCGGTGGCGGCGGTGAGTTCCGGGTGGTGGTCAATCGGGGTGAGCGCGTTGGATTCGGTCTCCGAGCGGGAATCAAGCCGGTAGAGATTGGCGCCGGCCTGCATCCGCTGGCTGGGAAACTCCTCGCGGTGCTTGGTGATGACATAAAGGCTGCCGTCCGCGAAGAACAGGCTTTCGCTGTCGAAATGCCGCTCCAACGGGGGAAACCCGGCCTGTTCCGGGTAATGCACGGGAATGAAGCGGGTGGCGCTCGCGGTCTGTGTTGCGTCCAGTGCGGTCCAGGGAACGACATAGATGCCCAGGTCGCGGCGGACGTTCAGGTTATTGCCCAGGTCGGCAATGTACAGGTTGACCCCGTCGCTGGCAACGTCTTCCCAGTCGCGGTTGTCGGCGTTGTCGATCAACACCCCCGGCCAGGGCCGGGCGCCGGGTTTCGCCTCCTCGCCAAAAAACTCCCGGGAAAGATTCGCCGGGATCCGCACCCGGCCCGCGGCATCCAGGGCAAAAAGCCGGGGCGCATCGCCGCTGTCGTTATGGACCCAGAACGAGCCGTCGAGCGGATTGCCGACAATGCCGCTCATTTCGCTGATGGGGTCGAATTCGACCCGGTGGGAAACCGCAAGCGGATAGCCGCCGTCAGAATCGCTGCCGCAGGCGGCGGGCAGGGCGAGTGCGAGCAACAGCAGGCAGCGAATGAAGGATCCGCGAATTTCCATGACAACCGCCGCTTGCGACCGAATGGGCCAGTTCATGGGAATTCCTGTGGCGCAGGCTCCGTTAGCCGCTTTCGCCCCGGCTCTTCGGGTGCGCCAGCAGCCATTCGATTACCTGCTCGGCGAAAGTATCCGACAGAATCGGCGAATGGGCGCCCGCCGGAATGGTCCACAACTCGGCGGAGCCGCCGGCGCGGCAGCCGGCCTCGAACAGGTAGGTGCCCGATTCATGGCCCGGCAGGCTGGCGTCGAGGTCGCGCAGTTCGCGTCCGGCGCCTTCCATCGCGCAATCATTGTAGGCGGCCCAGCGCTGCACCGAACCCAGGGCACCCGGGTAGCGGACTTCCTGGATATCGCCGCCGCCGTATTCGATGACCGAATCGGCGGTGCCGTGAATCTGCAGCACATGCACGCCATTGGGCGGCGCATCGCGCTGTTCCATGTGGTTGGCGCCGGCGAGGCTGACGATGGCGGCGATGGTGCCGGAGTGCTCGTAGGCCATGCGGAAGCTCATGAAGCCGCCGTTGGAATGGCCGATGAGGTAGACCCGGTCCCCATCCACGCTGTATTCGGACTTCATTTCCTCGATGATCGAGACGATATACCCAGCATCGTCGATTTCCGAGCCGAAGAAATTGCAGCAGGCGTCGCTGGCGTTCCAGAAGCGGTTCTCATTGTCGCTGGCTTCCCGGGTGCCGTCCGGGGCCACGAACAGGAAGCCGTAGCTGTCGGCCAGTTCGCTGAAACCCATGTAGCGGTCCTGATTGGCGCCGCTTGAGGTGTAGCCGTGGAGCAGCACCACCAGGGGCGCCGGGTTTGCCCCGTCGTAGCCCGCGGGCACGGTAACCGGCAATTCGCCGCGGCCAAGGTCGATGGATTGGGCGGACAGGCTGCCGGCCAGCAGCAGGGCGCAGGCGGTGAGCAGAATCTTGCTGGCGTTCATGTTGCGAATCCTCTTGGGATGGATGGGTTCAGGGCTTGAGCAATACCTTGCCCGTGGTGCGGCGGCCTTCGAGCGCCTCGTGCGCGGCGCGGGCTTCCGCCAGGGGGTAATGGTGTTCCATGCGCAGTCGCAGGATGCCCTCGCGAATCCAGTTGAAAAGGTCGGTGCTGCGGGCGAGCAATTCCTCGCGGCTGACGATGTAGTCGAACAGCGAGGGCCGGGTCAGGAATAATGAGCCTCGCGGGGCGAGGCTGGCCGGGTTGAATTCGGTGACCGGGCCGCTGGCATTGCCGTAAAGCACCATATAGCCCCGGCGGCCGAGGCAGTCGATGCTGTCCTCGAAAGTCGCCTTGCCCACCGAGTCGTAGGCGACAGTAACGCCTTCGCCCCGGGTGATTCGCGCCACCTCGGTCTTGAAATCCTGTTTGGAGTACAGGATGACCTCGTCGGCGCCGGCCTCCCTGGCGAGCTTGGCCTTGGCCTTGGTGGAGCAGGTGCCGATCACGTAAGCGCCGGCGTTTTTCGCCATCTGGATGAGCAACAGGCCCACGCCGCCGGCGGCGGCGTGAATCAGGCAGCGGTCGTCTTCGCCGAGTTCACAGGTGGACTGGCTCAGGTAATGCGCGGTGCAGCCCTGCAGCATGGCCGCGGCGGCGGCGTCAAGGGACACGCCTTCCGGCACCGGCACGAGCCGCTCTTCCGGTGCGGCGACGTGGTCGGCGTAGGCGCCCATGACATTGGCGAAGGCGACCCGATCCCCTGGCTGGAAGATTCCGGTGCCGGGGCCGACTTCGGTAACGGTCCCCGCGCCTTCAAGCCCGAGGGTCGCGGGCAGGGGAATCTGGTAGAGGCCGGAACGCTGGTAGGTGTCGATGTAATTGAGGCCGGCGGCCTCGATTTTCACGAGCACCTCCCCCGCGGCCGGGGTCGGCGTGTCCATTTCCTCGAGGGAAAGGACTTCGGGGCCTCCGAACCCGTTTACCCGCACCGCCTTCATGTTCTAGGAACCCAGAAATCGGATCAGTTCGGCGTTGACGATATCCGGAACTTCCTCGTGCGGGTTGTGGCCGACATCGGGGATATTGACCACCTCGCCATTGGGGAAAGCTTCCGCGGCGCGCCGCGCTTCCTCCGCGTAGGTTGGGTAGTCCTCGGCGCCGCCGAGGATCAGGGTTTTGGTCTCGATGTGCCGCCAGTCATTGACTACAGTGTCCATGCCGCGCATCTGGCCGGTCAGCCGGCTGACCCAGGCCTGATGCGGCCAGTCGCCGCCGAGCCGCTGGCCGTAGCGGATGCGCATGTGCTCGGCGAATTCCGGTTGCCAGTTGACATAATTCTCCTCCGCCCAGCGCAGCAAGCCGGCATAGACTTCGTCCATATCGGGATTGACGTCGATTTCGCCGGTCAGCGGTTGAAAACCGCGGCCCTTGCGCCGGTCGGTGAGACCGACCTGGTTGATGGTGACTAGATGCGTGGCGCGTTCGGGGTAGAGAAAGGCAAAGCGGGTCACCATCTGCCCGCCGATGGAATGGCCCACCACCGCAGCCTGTTCGATGCCGAGATGATCCATCAGGCGCGCGGTATTGGATGCCCAGAGGTTGATGCTATAGGGAATGACCGGCTTGGAAGACTTGCCCCAGCCTAGCCGGTCCTTGACGATAACCCGGTAGCCTTCCCCGCTCAGCGCTGCAACCTGTTTCTCCCAATACCAGCCGTAGTACAGCCCGCCATGATGAAAGATGACCGTGCGGCCATTGGCGGGGCCGCTGGGCGCTACATCCATATAAGCGATCCGGGCATCTTCGTTGTAGACGCGGAAATCCAGATAGCTTACCGGATACGGATATTCGATTTCCTCCAGATCCATGGAAACCGGCCCCCAGTCCGCGGGGGGCGATGCGGGGGGCGCTGGCTGGGCGGCGGCTGTGCCCGCGGCAAGAATGGCGAAAATGAAAAGAAGCGCTTTCAAGGGATGCGAATCGTTCATGATGGCTCCGGCTGCCGGATCGGTTGGATCAATTGGATGCGCTGCCGATGGCTTCTGCGCCGGCGATGGCCACTTCCTCGTCTTGCGCGGCTGTTACGCCACTGACGGAAATCGCGCCGATGCGCTGGCCGTCCACAAAGATCGGAACGCCGCCGGCAAAGGTAACGCCGCCTTCGACTTCTTCTATATCGCCGGCGTCCACTCGCTGGCCGTATTCACCGGAGGAGATCCCGGTTTCGTTTACAACCAGCGCCTTGCGGGAGGCGAATTCGAAGGTCCGCCCGCCCGCGCCGTCGATGCGGTGCAACATGACCGGATTGTTGCTCTGGTCGGTAACGAGAATGGTCACGTTCCAGCCCTGGTCAATGGCAAAGGCCTGGGCCGCCATCATGGCTTGAGCAGCCTGGTCGTAGGTCATCAGGGATTCGTCCTGGGCCAGTGTGCTGGTCGATGCCAGGAGAAGGAAGAATGTGAGTAGCGCCTTGTGCAGCTTGCGTGTCATTGGTACATGCCTCGTTTCGGGAGTTGGGATAGCCGGCCAAGATTAGCGGGAGGGTAGTGACCCGTCAATCCTCCTACATCCTTCCTCCCACATTCTCTTTCACGTTCTCACGCACTTACCCAAGCCAATAATCTCCGACTTCCGCTGTTCGACATGCCTTTCGCCGACATCGAACCTAGCTCGGTCGGCGTGATTGGCCAAGCTCCACACATGGGAATAGTCTCTTTGACCCCGGCGATCCCTGACCGATGCTAGTGAATGCCAATGGCTCATTTTCGCTGAGTTCGCTTGACAACTGATTGTACAGGTCCGTAAGTTGTACGCCGCAGAGGATTCGGGCTTGGACAATGAGGTGGTCCTGATTCACGGGACAGTCCGAGGGCTTGTTTAAGGTGTGCCCGGGTTGATTTGCAGCTCTCGATTTCCAGAGTCTATGCTTGCTGCACAGTGCCGCGCCGCCGCTTCACGCGGCTTTCTCGCACTTGTCCCGATAGACCTCTCCCGGCGCCCGCCCGTCCAGCGACGAGTGCGGCCGCGCGTGGTTGTGGAATTCGAACCAGTCGCCGATCTCGCGCTCGGCGGCAGGGCCGTCGGCCAACTCGCGCAGATACACCGCCTCGTATTTCAGCGAACGCCACAGCCTTTCGATGAAGATGTTGTCCAGGTAGCGGCCGCGGCCGTCCATGGAGCAACGCGCCCCGGTAGCCTGGACGCGGCCGGTGAAGTCGATGCTGGTGAACTGCGAACCCTGGTCCGTGTTGAAGATCTCCGGCGACCCGCTCCGCAGCGCCGCTTCCAGCGCCGCGATGCAGAAGCCGGCGTCCATCGTGTTCGACAGGCGCCAGGACAACACGTGCCGGCTGGCCCAGTCCATCACGGCAACCAGGTAGAAAAAACCGCCGGAAACGGGGATATAGGTGATGTCCGCGCACCAAACCTGATCCGGGCGGTCGAACAATGTAGGCCTAACAATTTCCATGAACCTTGATGAGATGCCGAAAGAACTGCTTAAAATTGGGACATCTGCTGATGTTCCTTCGGGGAAAGACTTAGAGAATCTGACTAGTTTGATTGAGGGACAAGCAGATAAGCGGTAAACGTGGCGAAGAAAAGGGGTCCATATACTTGACACTCAACGACGATTGGCAGTCAAGGCAAATTTAATCAGCGCCGCCGTTCCCATACATGGAGTTCGTGAAGTGCATCAATCAGTCCATAGTGCTTCATATGGGCTGGGTCGCGGGCCGCAGGGTGGCGGTACAGAACGTGCAATACGCCGCCCACGGTACAGTGCCAAATGCCACGGTCGGTTCGCGCCCAGGCGTCGTCCGATATTGAATACAAGTCTTCAAGCCCGTCTCCAATGTCCGAACCGCAGAGAATAACGACATCGGGCTTGTACATGGCCAGTTGCTCCCGAATGAAATCGCTGTCACGCTTCATCGCACTCCGAATCTCCTTCCAGTTCGCGCTTGGGCCTCCGCCATTTTTTTTCACATTCATGAACACTATCTGACGTACTGCCTGGTCTCGACGTACTTTGCTCAGCGATCCGTCGAGTTCGGACCATGGCTTGAGGTCTGGGAGAGCCAGGATGCCCTCAATCCACCGCACCATTGTTGGATAAAGGTTTGGTTCGCGCAGGTATTCCCTCAGGTCAAAGGATTCGTCGGCGTAAGCTTCTTTCAGTACAAAGACGAGCTTTAAGGGAGCCTTCTCGAATCGATCGAGATCCGCGGCACCGTCCTTTACGAACCGATTCTCGCCGTGCTTTCTGCACTGCGATTCCCACCGTTCAAACAGTTCGTTTTCTTTTTCAGTCAGATTCATTTTTCCCCTGAGACAAAAACCAACGGGACACCCGTCCATTTTGCGCGGGCCTCACCATATTTACCTGACAGTTGCCGTTCAGGGCGCCACTTCCATGCCGTCGCGGCCGACGACGATCGGGCCGTCGAAGTAGTCGCTCATGCCCTGGATAAACAGCGCTTCGGCGGCTTCCGTTGGGGTGATCGACGGGAACAGGTGGGTCAGCGCCAGTTTCTTCACACCGGCCTCCTGGGCCATCCGCGCCAGGGCCAGGGTTTCAGCGTGGTACTCCATGCCTTCCTCGATCATTTCGAGTTGCCGGGTATTGCCGGCGGCCCTGGCAAGGGCGATGGGCGCATTGAACATGGCCGCGTTTTCGGCCTCGCTGATGAGCAGGTCGGCGCCGGCGGCGCCGGCGGCATAGGCCGGGCAGACCCGGGTGTCGCCGGAGACCACGAGCACTTCGCCGCGGAACTCGAAACGGTAACCCACCGCGGGTTCGATGGGTTCATGGCAGACGGGAAACATCGTTACCCGCAGGCCGTCTTCCTCGAGTACGATGCCCGGTTCGTGTTCGGTGACCCGTGGATTCATGGCGGCGGCGGCGAACTTGTCGCCATGATGGGCTATGCGGTATTCGAGATCGAGCCGGTACGCGGCAAGCAGACCGGTCACCACTTCGATCGCGCCCTCGGGGCCGCGAACCGGGATGCGGCGGTCGATGCCGCCAATGCCGAAATCGAGCAGGATTTCTCCGAGCCCGATGAAATGGTCGGAGTGGTAGTGGGTGTAGAACACGCCATCGACTTCGTCGATTCCCGCCTGGTCCAGCGGCAGGATGCAATTGCGGCCGGTGTCCACGAGAAACACCCGGTCGCCGGCGATTACGGCGGTGCAGGCGGTCTGTCGGTCCGGATTCGGCAGCGGTACCCCGGTGCCAAGCAGAATCGCCGACAGGCCCGCATCGGGGTCGAACTCCCGCGCCCCGGGTTGGGCGAGGGCATGGCTCCACGCCGTGAGAAGAAGCAACCCGAGCGCCAGGGCCTGGACTTTCTGTTTGGGGAGAGGGGGGATAGCGCCTTGCATGGCTTCGTTGAACTCGGTCATCGTGATTCTCCTGTTGGCGCACCTGGTGATTACCGATAAATCGGCATGGTGAAGCCGTGATAGTATCCTTACCGTTCAGGATTCTCATCACTCGTCGTCAAAATCATGCGGAAAAATACAAGTACAGAATCAACTCCGCCCGAAGCTGAATCGTCCGACGTCTCCACCGGAGTCATGGATACTGAGTTGCCCGATGACAGGCTCGCGCCGAATGAGAACACTCTGCTGCGGGCGCTGGATTTGCTTTCGGTGGACCAGTTCGGACAAGTCGTCGAAGACGTTCTGAAGGCCCCGCGCACGGGAGACTTGAAAAGTGCGCGGCAGAGCCTCGACGCTGCTATGGATGCCTGTGAATTCATCGAAATCAAGGGAGTTCGGCCGGGAAAAACCAGCAAGGCGAGCCCCGCGCAATTGAAGCTTCCCGTCGTCGAAGAATGTGGACTTTACGAAAACGTTCGATTGCTTGGCGCACTGCTCCGCGTCTGGCGGCTGAGCAAGACGCGGTTGCGGGAGAAGGTTGAGGATCATCTCAAGGAAGCGGGTATCTCCGCGGGATCGGTCAATTTCAGGGATGGCTGCTATCACGGCCTTTGGCGGCCCGAAGATTGGGAATCGCACACGGCGTCCCTGATTGAATCGGACAAGGGTTCCGGCGAATCGGAAGACTCCGGTTTGGCCGTCGCTGAAATACGCCTGATGCTGAGTCTGGTGTCGGGCGCGTCTCCCGCCCGCCCGGGCGAAATGTCGGCGAGCCGGTTCGAGGATCCACTACTGGCGAGATTTCTGGCCCAACTCTGGACCTTCAGTCCCAACGACCCCATCTGGGCTGAGTTGGATAATTTCATTGAGGAACTTGGGGAACTGAACGATTCGAAAAGCCGCGAAATGATCGAGTCCCGGATTACGACCGGCAAGCAACGGTTGGAAGAACTCGAGAGCAGCCACAGGGAGTCGCTTTCCTATCTTGAATGCGATCTTGGCCGGATCCGATCCGCGATCGACGAAAATGCGGAATTGATGTTGTGCGCTGGTGACGACTATTACCCTGACCTGATTGAGGCGCTAAACGAGTACAAGTTGGTTCGGGACCGGGGTGACACCAAGAGCGAGGAAAACGACAGGGCCGCCAAGCGCGCCCCGCTCGAAGATAAAATTGTCAATCTCGTGACACAGTGGGAAAGCAAGATCGGCAATCTGCAATCGAAACTGCGGGAGGAAGAATCCGCCGCCGATGAATCGCCCGCCATGGAAGAATTGCCGATGGATGAGGATCTTCTTGCGCTGCGCAATCGGCTGCAAGCCGAGACTTTGAAGCGTAAGGAATTCCAATCCAGAATCGAAACGCAGTCCGCCGAACTGCGCAATTTGCGGCAGCTTTTTCGCAACGCAGAATCGAAAAACAAGAAACTTCGGGAAGAAAATCTTGAGATCGAAGAGGCAATGGAAGCCGCGTCCCGGAATTCGACCGCGGTGGACGGAGAAAACAGTGACGGCTGTCTCGTCGCATATCCCGCGCATTGGATTGAGGACGTCAAGGATGCTGTGGAGCAGGCAAAGCGCAGCTTCGAAGACCATCTGGTCTTTGCCTTGAACGCCAAATCGCAACAGAACAGCGCTTTTGAAAAACCGGAAGAGGTTTTCGGGGCGCTCGCCTGGTTGGCAAGGTATCTCCGGGTCAGCAAGCTCAATCCCGATATCGGCGTCAATTTGAACGAGGCCCTGGATAAAAGTCTGAAGAAAGCCGTACGGCCCAACTGGTTTTACACGCCCCGTCAATCGCCCACCGCTACCGGAAAGTACCCCGATTCGTACACTGCCTCGCATCAAGGGACCAAGTACGACTTGCACGAACATATCGGTCGGGGAAAGAGCCACAGCGCCAAAGGCAGCATCCGCATCGCTTTCGCCTGGGATGAGAAGAAAAGGAAGCTAATCGTCGGCTATATCGGCCGCCATCAGCCAACAGGCCGCTCCTGAATATGGCCTTCGAAGCTGGCCTCAGGGCGCGACGATATGGGACAGCACACTAACTTAACCGCAGGGCGCCGTCTTCGATCGGCGATCGTTCGATGAGCTTGCGGTCGAGCAGGTAGTCCTGGGTGTTGCGCCAGGGGGCGCGGATTTTCTGCCGGGGGAAAAGATGCATCGCGCGTTGCATGTATCCCGGATTGAAGTCGTCGATCCATTGCAGTTCCGGCAGGCCCTTCTCGTTCTCGTCAAGGACCGGCACGCACTGCCTCGCTCCCTTGGCGTCCATGGTCTTGAGCAGCTTGCAGACATAGCGCGAATTGAGGTCGGCGCGCAAGGTCCAGGAAGCGTTCACATAGCCGAAAGTATAGGCCAGATTCGGCACCCCGGACAGCATCATGCCGTGATAGTTGAAAGTCGCGCCCGGATCGATTTCCTCGCCGTCCCGGAACAGTTTCACGCCGCCGAACATTTGCAGGTTGAGGCCGGTGGCGGTGACCAGGATATCGGCCTCCACCCTTTGGCCGTCCGCCATCCGCACACCGGTTTCGTCAATTTCCTCAATGGCGCCGGTGACCACATCGGCCTTTCCGTCGCGAATCGCGAGGAACAGGTCGTTGTCCGGCACGAGGCAGACCCGCTGGGTCCAGGGCTCGTAGTCCGGCGTGAAATGTTTCTCCACGTCGTAGTCTTCGCCGAGCGCCTTGCGCACGCGCTTGAGCAGGTAGTCCCTGATTTTCTCCGGCTGTTCCCGCGACCGCCGGTACACCATGTCCTGCAGGCGCACGAATCGCCGGCGATTGATCGCGCCGGCCCAGCGGGCCGGCAACAGCGCATTGAGCAAGGCGGCGACGCGGTCCTTGCCGGGGCGGGAAATGATATAGCTCGGCGAACGCTGGATCATGGTCACTTTCGCCGCCTTCCGCACCAGGGCGGGGATAAGCGTCACGGCAGTCGCGCCGCTGCCGATCACCGCCATGCGCTTGCCGGCGTAATCCAGTTCCTCCGGCCAATGCTGCGGATGCACGACAGGGCCGCCGAAGTCAGCAAGGCCGGGCAGGTCGGGCGTATAGCCCTGGTCGTAGTCGTAATAGCCGCAACACATGAACAGGAATCGCACCTTGACCTCGAACTCCCGTCCCTCGCCGTCGACCACGGAAGCGGTCCAGCAAGCGGAGCCGCTGTCCCAGGCGGCGGAAGTCACCCTGTGGCCGAACCGGATGTTCTCGCGCACCCCGTATTCGTCGACGGTCTCGTGCAAGTACTCGCGAATGGCGTCGGCGTCGGAAATCACCTTCGGATTCGTCCAGGGCCTGAAGCTGAAGCCAAAGGTGTACATATCGCTGTCCGAGCGAATGCCGGGAAAACGAAACAGATCCCAGGTTCCGCCGATCTCGTCCCGCGCCTCCAGAATGGCGTAACTCTTCCCGGGACACTCACGCTCCAGATGACAGGCGGCGCTGATCCCGGAAATTCCGGCGCCAACGATAAGGACGTCAAGCAAGGGGGTAAGAGGTGCGGCGGCGTTCATGCGCAATCCCTGAATCGATCAAGCCGCGCATAATACCAGAACCGCCCGCCGATCATTCCGTCGGTTTGATGGAGTTCCTGCTCTAGTCCGATTCTTTCCCCACCGGGGAGAGAATTCCCAATAGCCGTATGGACATCGCGCGCGGAATGTGACGACAATTGACCAATTCCGCCAAATAATCCGCAGGTGAGATCATGTGCCGCTTCTTCGAGCTTCGTCCGCATGCCCGCCGGCCCTGGAGGATGGAGTTCCAGGTTTTTCTCCTCAGCTTGTGCCTGTGCCTGTTCGCGGCGCCGGGATGGTCCCAGGACAGTGTGCCGCGCTACTCGCCGCCTGAACTGACGGATCTGCCGATGATTTTCGAGACCAGCGAGTCTCCAATCCTCGTCGAAGCCGTCGCCACCGGCCTGTCGCACCCTTGGGGCATGGTTTTTCTTCCCGGCGGCGGCATGCTGATCACCGAGCGCGGCGGCCAGGTCCGGCTGCTGCGCGACGGATTGCTCGAAGCTGAACCCGTGCCCGGCACGCCCGAGGTCTACGTTCGCGGCCTGTGGGGGCTGATGGATATCGCCCTGCATCCGGACCATGCTGAAAATCAGCTGGTCTACCTCACCTATAACAAGCCGGCGGATGAGCGCATGACCGTAGCGCTCGCCCGCGGCCGCTTCGACGGCGGCGCCTTTCGCGACATGCGCGACATTTTCGTCGCGACGCCCGACACCAGCGGTGGTTCGCGCATACTTTTCGCCCCTGACGGCTCGCTTTACATGACGGTCGGCGGCGCCTTCACGCCGGGCACCAGCGCCGAGCGCGCCCAGGCCGGCGACTGGCATTCGGGCAAGGTGCTGCGACTCAACGACGACGGCAGTCCCCACGCGGAAAATCCTTTCATCGGAAGCGAAGGATTTCATCCGGAAATCTGGTCGATGGGACATCGCAACCAACAGGGGCTCGCCATAAATCCCGCGACGGGCGAGTTATGGGCTCACGAACACGCCATGCAGGGCGGAGACGAGTTGAACATCATCCGCCGCGGAGGCAATTACGGCTGGCCCGAAGTTTCGTTCGCGCGCCTTTACAACGGCCCGCGCATCCACCAGCAACCCTGGCGGGAAGACCTGCTGATGCCGGAAACGTTCTGGGTGCCTTCCATAGCGCCTTCGGGCCTGCTGTTTTACACCGGCGACCGGTTTCCAGCCTGGCAGGGGCATATCTTCGTCGGCGCGATGCGGGTCGGGCGCGTTCGCGGCACGGGTCACCTTGAGCGGATCGTACTCAACGAGGATGGCGAGGAAATCGCGCGGGAGTGGATCCTGGAAGAACTCGGCGAGCGCATCCGCGACGTTCGGCAGGGGCCCGACGGGCTGATCTACCTGCTGACGGAAGCCGACGAAGCCGCCCTGTTGCGATTGTCGCCCGCCGAGCCGTAATGAGAAGCGACGGCTATTGTTGCGAGTATTGCGAAGCTCCGGTTGAACGATCCGAAACGGCGATGCCCTCGCTTCCCGAATCAAGCCTGGATCTCTCATCGGGATGAATCGCCAGCAGGGCGGTGCCGTAGTCACCATCCTTCAGTTTTCGCTCCGTTAACTGATCCAGACGCGTTTGCAATAACGAGTCGTATTCCTCCTCTTCCAGGTAGGTCACGCTGACGTGGAAGTGGGACATGGCGTCCACGCTTCGGCCGCCGAAAACCACCCACTGGTCCGGGTCGATCGACAGCGGATTGTTCGCGGTATTGTCGAAATGCGTGCGCATGACGATCGCGGTACCGGCCGGGAGAATCGGGCGGGCGTCGTCTTCGAACACGAAACTCGTTTGCCAGTTGTGGTTGTAGTTGTTGATCGACGCGATGACGTCGCGGCGGTTCGCGCCCGGCCCATAGTAATCCCTTACCCGGCCCGGCCAGACCACCTCGATCGACATGGCTATGCCATGCAAATGCATGTGTCCGCGATAACTGTTCAGCATGACCGGCTCATCGAGAACCCAGGTGCGGTACATGGTCTGGGTGCCATGGGGCGGGATGAGAATGTCTCTGGCGCGCGGCTGCCCCGGATCGAACTGATCCACCAGATGATGAATTTCGACGCTGGCGACGGTCTCCGGCGGATCGTCCTCCGGGTGAAACCAGAACGCCACTTCGATGTTGTCTTCGAATTCAAAGCCGATGGGAAAATAATGAGCGCCGAAATTGACCACGCCAGGGCCGGTTTCGAAGAGAATGCCGGTGTCTTCCCCGAAGTAATCCCAGCGCTTGCCGGCGCCGGCCCCCACTACGCGGCCCGACGGACCCTCTTCCAGATTCAGCCGCACATTATTGTGGTGCAGAGCCGCTCGGCCCTGGATCGTATTGCGAATTTCCGCGGCTTTCAGATAGCGCGGCTGCTCCAATGCGGGCCACTCGACATCGATCGACGGCCAGAAATCGCCTCCCTCGGCGCGCACCGTTATGGGACCCGATGCAAACACCATGTCCGGCGTTCCCAAATCCGGCTCCAGTTCCCATTCCAGCCAGTTCGGCCAGTCTACCGGAGACGGCAGATTCGCCGGGTCTCCTTCCGGCGCGCCGTTATCGACCCAGGCCACCAGTGTCGCTATCTGCTCATCGCTGAGAGAGAAGTCGTTCTTGTATTCCTGAATGCCTATGGTGTGGTCGAGATGCCACGGAGGCATGACGCGGCGGCGGACGTTTTCCCTGATTAGCGGCGCCCACACTCGCGCCTG
>JAJDSZ010000103.1 GCA_022827425.1 Pseudomonadales bacterium
GAGCACGGCCTTGACCTTTTCACCATTGTCGCCGGGCAGGTCGATGAGGGTGGGCTGGGACGGCACGTCCCAGTCCCAGATGTCGTGGTGAACGGTCTGGAAATGCCAGCGCGGAGAACCGGTTTCGCCGTCGATGGCGACTACCGAGCTCGCGAATTCGTCGCTGACTTCCATGCGGTAGCCGCCAAAGTAATCCGGCGTCTCGTTGCCGGTGGGCGCATAGATCAGGCCGAGTTCCTCATCGACGCTGAACAGGCTCCAGACGTTTGGCGTGCCGCGGGTATAGACCTCGCCCGCCAGCGGTTCGGTGTGAATGCCGGGCCGGCCCATATCCCAGGCCCAGACAAACTCGCCGGTAATCGCATTGAAGGCCCGCACGACTCCCGAAGGCTCTCCCACCGACTGGTTGTCGAAGACCCAGCCTCCCACCACGGCATTGCCGCGCACGATTCCGGGTGGCGAAGTCTGGAAATTGAATATGCGCGGGTCGTTGCCCATGTTGATCGTCAGATCCACCTCGCCCTGATCGCCAAAGCCAAGGCAGCGCTCGCCGCTGCGGGCGTCGAGTGCGATCAGACGGGCGTCGGTGGTATTGGTGAGAATACGCTGCCGGCACTCGCCCTGATAGCTCGAAGGCGCCTCGTACCAGGACACGCCGCGGCAGCCGGTGGTGAAGTAACGCGCAAAATTCAGATGTTCCGGGTCGATCAGCGGGTCGAACTGCCAGCGCAATTCGCCGCTGTCGGCGTCCAGGGCAATCACCACATTGCCGCCGGTGCAGACATAGAGCAATTCTCCCACCTGCAGGGGAGTCGCCTTGAAAGTGCCGCCCTGCCTGGTGCGATAGGTCCAGGCGACTTCGAGTTCGGCGACATTTTCCGTGTTGATCCGATCCAGCGGCGAATAGCGGCTACCGCCTGGGTCGTTGCCGTAGGATGGCCAGTCGGTTTGGGTGTTGACGGTATTGATCCCGCTGCGCGGCGCGAGTTCGTTGACTTCGTATCCATGGTCGTGGCCGGCCCAGATGACGAAGGCCGCCACCAGCGCGGTCACGGGAATCGACCATCTGGCGACGCTCGATTGCAGCAATGGTGGCGGAGAACCGTTATGCAGGGAATTGCGAAACCATGGCATGACGAACCAGAGCCCGATCGCGGCGAACGGCAGAATGCGCGGCGCCAGCGCCCACAGGTCGGTTCCCGCCTCCCACAAGGACCAGACGACGGTGGCGACCAGGAAGCCGCCGTATAGCCACGCTCCCGAAGACTGGCAGCGCCATATGCGATAGGCACAGGATAGCAATACCAGCCCCGCGAGGACGAAATACATCGACCCGCCCAGGAACACGAGTTGCAGGCCGCCGATCACGAGCGGCGCGGCGATCAGAATGAGAATTGCGGGAAAAACGCGCGGCGGTCTGGAACTGGTCAGCGTATTCATCGGCTAATCGCCCGAGGCAAAGGTCTTGGCCGAATATACCCAAATTCCCCTGCATGGGACACCTGCCAGTTGCTGCTTCCCGGATTCAAGTGGCTCCAGGCGGGCCTGCGCCGAACGGCCCTCAAGCAGGTTCGGCGCGCACGGCGAGGAGGTTGCGCTCCTTCCCGCCGAAAACGGCGCCGACCAGGTGGATGGGCTCGCCCCGGTCCCGGTAGCGGTCGGCGTAGCCCCGGGCGCGGATCTGGCCTATGGCCCGGTCGAGGGCGGCTTCGGTTTCCTCGTTCCCTTCCGCCGTCTTGAATTCCATGACAAAGACCTGTCCCTCATGAAGCAGCACCATGTCCGAACGGCCGTGGCTGGTGGATTCCTCCACCCGCAGGTCCACGCCGATGGCGCGGAAGCAGGCGTAGAGCATGCCCGCGTACCAGGCTTCGTAGCGGGCAAGCTCCGGATTGGTCTGCCACTGGTACGGCACCCCGGCGAAAAAGGCGCGGAGTCGCTCGGCGAATGCGTCGAAGTCGTTTTCGGCCAGCAGGCGGCACAGGTCCGCGCCCCGCTCCCCGGCATCCCGCCTCCGGCCCGAGACATGCCGCAGCAGGCCGTTGTTGAGACTGAGGCGCACCTCCTTGTTGGGATAGTCCAGCCGGTAGAAAATCCGGTCGTCCCGCCGCTCCTCGCCGGCGATGGTGAGGTAGCCGGTCTGGAACAGCAGGGCGTCGGCGTCGATTTCCCCCACGTCGAAGCTCGAAAGCAGATCGTCCTCGGCCATCCGGTTTTCCATATCCAGCGGGCTCACCCCCTGCTCCAGCATCACCTGGAACAGAAAGGCCGGCGAGCCGGTTTCGTACCAATGCGACTTGAACACCCGGCTTCGGAACAGCAGCAGGATGTCGAAGGGGTTGTAGACCTTCTCCCCGCCCAGCCAGTGGTAGCCGTTGTACCAGCGGCGGATTTCGTCCCGGTCGAGCTCGGGCAGTTCCGGGGCGAAGACCGTGTCCAGGTCCTCGTCGGTGTAGCCGCAAATCGCCGCGTATTGCGGGTCGAGGCTGATGTTTTCCAGATTGTTCAGGCCCGAGAACAAGCTCACCTTGGAGAACATGCTGATGCCGGTGACGAAGACGAAACGGACGTGTTCGGCGCTGCCCTTGATCACGCCATAGAAGCCCCGCAGGTAATCGCGATTCGCCCTGGCCTGTTCCGGGTCGCCAAGCACGTCCAGAATCGGCTTGTCGTATTCGTCGATCAGGACGACCACCCGCTTGCCGGTGGATTTGTGCAACCGGTACAACAGGTTCTCGAAGCGCTCCGGGCCGAAGCCACTGGAATGGGAAGGCGCAATGCCGGCTTCTTCTTCGATTCGCGCCAGCTTGCCCGATGCGTGGCTTTCCAGCTCGCCGGGTTCGTTGTATTTGCCGTCGAAGCTCAAGCGGACCACCGGATGCTTTTCGTCCCAGTCCCAGCGGTCGTGGATGCGCAGGCCCCGGAACAGCTCTTCGCTTCCCGAAAACAGCTCTCCCAGGGTGTCGAGCAGCAGGCTCTTGCCGAAGCGGCGCGGGCGCGACAGGAAGTAATGGCGGCCCTGGCTCACCAGCCGGTGGATCAGGGGCGTCTTGTCAACGTAGTAGCAACCGTCTTCCCGAAGGGTCCGGAAGTGCTGGATGCCGATGGG
>JAJDSZ010000013.1 GCA_022827425.1 Pseudomonadales bacterium
GCGCGCACCATGCGCGTCAAGCGCCGCATCCATCTCAGCGGCCGGCCCAACAACGTCGCCGTCATGGGCGACGGCAGCAAGGTCTACGTCGGCATCATGGAAATGCCCGGCTCGGTGGACATCATCGACGTGGCGAGCATGAAACTCGTCAAGACGCTGCCGGTGGAAGGGGCGATTCACAACATCTATGTCACGCCGGACAGCAAGCACGCCGTGGCCGGCTCGATCCAGCGCAGCATGATCAATGTCATCGACACCGCCACCGACGAACTCGCCTGGACGCTGGAAATGAGTTCGGGCATCCGGCCCATGGCTTTCAACGCCAATCCCGACGGCTCAACGAAGAACATTTTCGTGCAATTGTCGGGCTTCCACGGCTTTGCCGTCGTCGATTTCGCCACCCGCCGGGAAGTGGCGCGAGTCGAACATCCGCCGGTCGAAGGCGAAGAAGCGCATTACGACGGCTTGCAGGGCGCTCCCGCCCACGGCCTCGGCGTCTCTCCCGACGGCAGCACGCTCTGGTCCACGAGCAAGGTCTACAGCCACGTCTACATCCACTCGCTGCCCGACCTGGAAGAGATCGGCCAGGTGTTCGTCGGCCAGCATCCCGAATGGGTCACTTTCACGCCGGACGGCAAGACCGCGTACATGGGCGCCGCGGGCGATCATGTCACCTATGCGGTGGACGTGGAATCCATGGAAGTCGTCGCGGTGATTCCGGTCGGCCAGGTACCCAAGCGTGTCGCCATGGTGCGGATGGCGGTGGATGAGTGAGGCCCGGTCTGCGAAGCAGACGAAAAGCAACGCTTTTCGAGGGCCGAACGACCCGGCATGGATGCCGGGGCCAGGGCTAATCGAAGTCACCGAATTCGCGCCATGGACGGCATGCAAGATCTGACTGAAAGCGACCAAAAAGAGCATTGCATGCACGGAAAAGAGAGAAAGCCGATGATTCGAGTAATCCTGCTGCCTATAGCATTGCTGCTTGGCGCCCAGGCCGCCGCGGCGCAATCGTTCATCTATTGCGCGCGAATGATCGACGGAGTCGAATTGGCGGTTCATGAAGGCGTCACCATCGAGGTACTCGACAACCGGATCGCCGCGGTCCACGACGGGCGGCACGACGCCACCACGGTCGACCTGGGCGATTCGACCTGCATGCCGGGCCTTATCGACGCCCATGTGCACATCGTCTCGCAATCAAGCCCGACTTCGTTTGTCGACCGGTTCCGGCTTGACCCGGCGGATTACGCGCTGGGCGCGGTTCCCTATGCCGAGCGGACCCTGATGGCGGGATTCACCACGGTGAGAGATCTCGGCAGCGCCGATAACGTTTCGATCAACGTGCGCGACGCCATCGACCGGGGGCATATCGTCGGACCGCGAATCCTGACCGCGGGCAAGTCCCTCGCCACCACCGGCGGCCATGCCGATCCCAGCAACGGCGTCAACGACGAGCTGACCGGCGACCCGGGGCCGAAGGAAGGCGTCGTCAACAGCCCCGAGGACGCGGCCCAGGCCGTGCGGCAGCGCTACAAGGACCGGGCCGACCTCATCAAGATCACCGCCACCGGAGGCGTATTGAGTCAGGCTACCAGCGGACTGAATCCCCAGTTCAACGACGCGGAGTTGCGCGCGGTGGTGGAAACCGCGAAAGATTACGGATTCAAGGTGGCGGCCCATGCCCACGGCGACGAGGGAATGAGGCGGGCGGTGGCCGCCGGCGTGGATTCGATCGAACACGGAACCTACATGAGCCTGGAAACCATGCGCTTGATGCGGGAGACGGGAACCGCCTTCGTGCCGACCATCATTGCCGGCAAGTTTGTCGCGGAAATGGCCGAAATCGACGGTTACTTCAGTGAAACCGTGCGCCCGAAGGCGCGCGAGATCGGGCCGATCATCCAGGACACTTTCGCCAGAGCCTATGCCGAGGGCGTGCCGATCGTGTTCGGCACCGATTCGGGCGTTTCACCCCATGGCGACAACGCGAAGGAGTTCGGCTACATGGTGGAAGCCGGCATGCCCGAAATCGAAGCGCTGACCTCGGCGATGATGCCGGGCGCGATCCTGCTCGACCGCGCCGCCGATCTCGGTTCGATCGAAGCGGGCAAATTCGCGGACATCATCGCCGTCCCCGGTGACCCCACCAGCGACATCTCGCTGATGGAGCAGGTTCATTTCGTCATGAAGGACGGGCAAATCTACAAGCAGTGATTCAGCTAAGTGTCATAATCCCAGCCGAAACCCGGCAACCGACATCGAAAGAATTGGAAATCATTGAGGAACGCATTGGTTCCCGTGAACGTACGATTTTCCTGTAAAAAGCGAAGATTCAACTTATGCGAAAGATTAGCCCGACGATTATCGGCGCCGCAGGTGAATATCATGTGCTAAGTCAGCTATTACGCCGTGGCTGGATTGCAGCTCTGGCTCCAGATGGTGCGCCAAATATGGATATTCTGGTGACTGACAAGAACAACGAGAAGTTATGCGCCATTCAGGTGAAGACGCGACGTGATATCGGAGCGGACAAAGGCTGGCACATGAAGCCAAAGCACGAGACCATGATTGCCGATGATCTGTTTTATGTCTTTGTTGATGTTGGCAAGCAACCGTCCGATCCAACGGTCTCATACATCCTGCAATCGAGCGTGGTAGCGAACTGCATTCAACGCTGCCATCGAGTCTGGCTCGATACCCCCGGCAAAGGTGGTCGAAAACATAAGGACAGCAATTTGCGCAGGTTGTCGCCTGACCACTCTTTTATCAAGCCGATCACAGAGGAAGGTATGAACATCACCAATAATCAGTATGGGCCAGGGTGGCTCGAACCATATCGGGAAAATTGGAGCATTCTGGAATTGCCCGAAGCAGATAGCTTTTAGATTGCTGGTCTCGAGCTGTTATGTCCCGGTTCATATCCGCTTCCTTCATAACATAAGCGGTCAACCGGCATTCGCTATCTTCTCCAACCGGGTTGCCAAAATGGGTAGTCTTGCTTGGCTCCCGGGATCTCCGGGCAGATGGCCTGGCAATGAATCGACAAAATTCCTGTTTGCGAGCAAGGCAGCGATGCGTCCCGCGAGATGAGCGCGAGCATCGGTTTCCAGTTGTTCGATTTCCTGTGAAACTTCCGGCCGGCCGTCGACCACGGCGAGAAAATCCTCCAGGTCGTGGCTCAATGCGTAGTCTCCATGACCCCGCCATTCGAAAGCGGTGAGCTTCGTTAGCAGAAAGTAGGGGGCCGAGATTAGCCGGATCTGGCGGCCTGAGGGAAGTTCGTATATCTCGGCGCCAGCGAACGCGCGTTCGTACCATTCGCGCTGAAGCCCAGGATATCGGATTTGGTGGGCATCACGTCCAGGAGTACCCCATGGCCCGTCCACCGGCAGATCGGAGCCTGTTGGGAGCGGTCCTCCGAAAACTTCAATTTCCGAAGCGCCGCTGAAATTCGACGATACTCGGTCAGGGAGGCTACCTCGACGATAACATCGACATCCGTGGTTGCCCGAACTGGCGGGGCCGCCGGGTCTGTAATCAATAGTCCGGTCGCGCAGCCGCCAAGAAATACCATCTGGTCGCAGAGCGACCCCAGACCTGACACGGCTGCCTCCAGTATCGCGACGTTTGGATTCAAGGCTCTAACCATACGCTTTCAGCCGCTTGCCCAGTTCTCGCGCAGCCAATGTCCGCTCGCGAGCCCGGCCGACGCGAATCGCGTCCACTAGAGCCAGGAGTTGGTATAGCTTGCTGTCCCGCATCGAGGCTTCCGGCGCCGAACGAAAGATCGGCGAGAAGGATTCGCCGCGGACCTTGCCTTCCGGGTGGGGCCAGACCGGAACGACGTCTTGAGGCTCGATCAGCATATCGACGAGCGGCGGCGCGCCGTGTGCAGTCGGTATTCCGCGGGTGAGTTCTCCCCTCCGGGGGATGCAGAGATACTTCAGGCCATGAACGAGGAACTCCTCCAGATTGTTTGTCTGGGGAGCGATTCGGCCGTTGCGCCGGAGCGCCAATTGCGCGGACAGCGCGCGTTTGACGGCCGAGTGCGCCTGGGAGGAACTCATGCCGAGTTCCGTGGCGAGATTATTGTATGACCAGTCCCGTCGGCCAATGGCCACGAGCTTCAACATCACCAGAATGTCTTGGGGTGCGATATCCACAATTCATTCCATATTCTAGAATATAAAATGAAGAATATGCCTTTAAAGATACCAGTGCAACCCGTTTGAAGTTGGAGACTGAACGCGGCCTGCGAAGTCATTCTCGAAAGCGGATTACAAGCCACCCTTTACCGATTCGAAGCTGTTCAGCGCCGAGCGGAGGTGTTCCATGATCTCTTCCGCAAGGACATCGGGCTCGGGCAGATTTTCCAGGTCGGTCATTGAGGCGTCCTTGAGCCAGAACACGTCGAGGCTTGCCTTGTCACGCTGGAGTAGTTCTTCGCGCGAGTAGGCGCGCCAGCGACCATTCGGTGCGTCTTCGCTCCAGGTTTCCTTGCGAACGTGACGATTCATGGGGTTATAGCACTCAACGAAATCGCGCAGGTGGTCGTAGGTCATTGGTTTCTGCTTGAGCGTGTGGTGAACGTTGGTGCGGTAGTCGTAGTACCAGACTTTCGATGATTGTGGATCGGGGCTGGCGGAGCGGTTGTCGAAGAAGATGACGTTCGCCTTGACGCCCTGGGCGTAGAATATGCCTGTAGGCAGCCGCAGTATCGTGTGCAGGTCGGTATTGTGCAGCAGCTTGCGGCGGATCGTCTCGCCCGCGCCGCCCTCGAACAGCACATTGTCGGGCACGACAACGGCGGCGCGGCCGGTCGTCCTCAGCATCGTGCGGATGTGCTGCACGAAGTTCAGCTGCTTGTTCGATGTCGTCGCCCAGAAATCCTGGCGGTTGTACGTCAGGTTTTCGGTTTCCGGCTCGCCTTCCTCGTTGGTGAAACTCATCGAGCTCTTCTTGCCGAACGGAGGATTGGCGAGGACGTAATCGAAAGTGAGCGAGGGCGGGGAAATCAGCGAGTCTGCCGGAGAGACCACCGATTCGCCGGTCATGTCTCCGATGCCGTGGAGGAAGAGGTTCATCAGGCAGAGCCGGCGCGTATTCGCCACGATCTCGTTGCCGTAAAAGGTTTCGTGCTTCAGGAAGCGCTTCTCGTCCCTGTCGAGCGCGCGGTTTTCGGGGTTGGCGAGGAAATCGTGGGCGGCGAGAAAAAATCCGCCGGTGCCGCAGGCCGGGTCGGCGATCGTCTTGCCGGGTTCGGGGCGCGCGCATTCCACCATGGCGCGAATCAGGGCTCGGGGCGTGAAGTACTGGCCCGCGCCCGATTTGGTGTCGGCGGCGTTTCGCTCCAGCAAATCTTCGTAAATGTCTCCCTTCACATCGGCGCCGAGCATGACCCAATCCGTGCCGTTCACCATATCGATCAGTCGGTAGAGTTTGGCCGGGTCGGTGATCTTGTTCTGCGACTTGGTGAAAATCTGGCCGAGCATTCCCTTTTGCCCGCCAAGATTGCGCAACAGCGCGACATAGTGCGTCTCTAGCTCCGCGCCGCGGCGGCTGGTCAGGCTTTTCCAGTCGTAGCCATCGGGAACGCCGACATCGCGCTTGTAAGGCGGCCTGGAGTACTCGTCCGCCATCTTGAGGAAGATGAGGTAGGTGAGTTGCTCCAGATAGTCGCCGTAACCCACACCGTCATCGCGCAGCGTGGTGCAGAAATTCCAGACCCGGGAGACGATGGGGGAAGTATTCACTTATTCGATTCCATCAGTTTGCGAGCAAGCGCCTCCCCGGCGGAGGTGCGGCGGTAACGCTGGTTTCCGCTCGTAGGCTTGTTTGGCAAGGTCATTTCGATAAGGCCTGCTTCAAGGGCGGGATTCAGGTAGGAGTGAATGAAACTGCTCCGGTCGCGCAGATTCAGAGCGGCTTGCAACTCGGCGCGGCTCATGGGGTGTCGCGCGGCGCCGACCAGGCGCTCAATGCGGTCGTTAACTTGTAGGGTATACTTGTAGGGTGACATCGCGAGAAATCTTGGATTTATCCTTATATTCCAAATGCTTGTCTTGTATGGTTCCCTGTTCCGCAGGATCTCGCCCGTCGTTCGAAAACGATGGGTGAACGATCAGCCGCACGAGAAACCAGCTACGATCTTCATCGGTCTTAATTGTCCGGCGGCGCAGGAGGCTGTCGATGTTGATGGGCAGATTGAACGTCATGACGGACTCGGTGATTGTTCCCGCGGTGGCGGACCAGATTCACAATCGACTATAATAGCGGCATGAAACGCAAGACGCTGACCGATACAAACCCGCACCTGCGCGATCCCGAAAAGGCGAGGCGACAGACGATTCGCAGCGTGGCCAGTTCGACGGCGATCAAGACCGGAAAGCCGATTGAGGAGATTGAGGCAAGGATCATTTACCTCCGTTCCTTGCCGCCTCGCGTAACGCTCGCTTGAACAATCCCCTGTATTGTTACCATACTCAGGTTCTTGCCCGACGCGCTCTGCCGTCCACCACATTCCCTTCGCTGACGTATCAACTTTCGGTGTGAGACTGCCGCTTGTTGAACATAGAGGTTGCTATTCCCGCAACAACCGTTGCGAGGGATGCCACGCCTATATAGGGACGATCCAGGAACGCACACACCAATGCGGCAACAATCCCGCATATGCCAAGACCGAATCCCATCCACTGTCCCCTGCGGATATCGGACCTTTGAGCGTCCAGGACCTGGTCTCCCATTGTTGACGGTGCGACTGCTCGTTCTCCGTTAACTGGAGGATTCGTTCCGCAGACCCCGGAAGAACTCGATTATAGTGCTCAAACAGGATGGGCGGCGGAAGTGGACCCTTGAATGACGCGGCCTGAACATAGGCGATTTTGGTCTCTTCCGGTACTTCAGCGAGCGTGTCGTTAAGCGCGGGGTCGGTGCTTGCAGGCTTCTCCGGCGCGGCAGCAGACGGTTTAGTTGATCGCTGGGATTTGCGTCGTTGCTGCTTGTTCATCTCGGTAAGCCGCTATCGCACGCCACATGTCCTTTCCGATTACTTCCAAATCGGCGCTGTATGGGCGATCGTACCTTATGAATTCCGTCTGGGCGGCGTAGAGCAACCCAACCGATGCCAAGCCACTTGCAACAGCGATCGGGACGAGTCGTTTCCCCGAAGTTCGTGAATATGCCATGGTTTCTCCCCCAGTGGCCGGCAATGGTCAATTCCACGATTCGCCACGTCAACAGCAGAATGCACCGCCCACCGTTGTACGTCAAGACAGGCAGCAATTCAGTTTACAGGCAGTATGCAGAGTCCGCCTGGCTGCAAAGCGGAAGCCTCCCCAGGAGCCTGCGCCGTAGGAATTCACGGCTGCAAATCCGCTCCCGTCCACGCCCCTGGCCGCTCGATTTCGTTGAATATCCACCAATATTCGCCTCAATCGACCGGCCAGGGGCGCGGCGATAGCGAATTTTCGCTTTCGCGAATTCCTGTGGCGCAGGCTCCTAGCTCAGGTTGACCGTGCGATACCTGCCGGCCCAGGGGTAGATGTTGCCCAGCCAGCGCCGGTGCCATTGACAAGTGTTGGCGACTGCAATGCCCCGGTCTGCCTCGACCGAGCCGAGAACCGCGTCATATAGTCGTTTCAGCAGGTCCAGTTCAATGTCATCCATGTCCTGGGCGTCGGTAGATACCGGGTTTGTTCGAAAGTACGCGATCATTCGATCCAGGTTCGAATTGCGCCTCCACGTTGTCCGTCGTGTCGTACTTGTCGTTCATGCGGTCGATACCCTGCTCTTTGCTCGATATGGATTATGTGACGCCTTTTTCGCCAGAATGCGCTGCAGAAGGGTGGCGGCGGGTTCGTCATTGGGGTCTTGGGGGACGAGACGGCCGGAAAATGCATTCTTGAGGATGGATTGGCGCAAAGCTTCGGCGCGGGTAAACGCAGCTTCGATTTCAGACTCAAGCCCGTCGGTAGCTTCGAGGCACTTATCCAAGATGCGGATGATTTCAGCTTGTTCGGCAACAGAGCAATAAGGAACCGGAAGTGCCTTGAGTACAGTCTTGTTAATTGACGCCAGATTTGTCGTCTGCTTCCCACCCTTTTCGAAATAGTCACGACCAAAACTATTTCCCCACCTTGAAATGTATTTTGACCACTCCAGATTGTGTCGAAACGGAGATGCGCGGAATACGTGGTTCTGTGTAACGCATTGCGGAACTTGGCATTCCCACACCCAGCCTCGTCCTAATTTGTCGCGATCTCCCCCCTCATTAAAGAGCACATCCCATCGGCGCAATTGAAGCGAAACGAATTGAGAACGCTCTATTTTCATCGTTTTAATTTCGCCCAAGTCCAGGAAGCCGCGTTGTACATTGGCGACACGAAGATAGGGGATATCGATGGGGATTTCGGGCTTACGAGACTTGCTGACAGACATTCCAGAGCTTACGGCTGCTATGTCGCTAAGCCTAAGAAATACCCATTCCTGTGGGATACGCGGTAGCGGGTCCAGTTCCTTCGACGTTAGCGGCACGGAAGGCGAATTATGTTCCGGCCGTCGAGGTTTTGGGCCTTTGGAACTGTCGGATTGCCAATCTTCAACTGCTTGAACCCACTCCTCTAAGGCAACTCGATGCCATTTGCTTTTTTCGTGCTTGGCGCGTGTGATGAGTTCTTCGCAGCTTTCCAGCTTGTCGGGATTTTGTGCCCGCCAGTCGGCGGTGAGGCGGCCTTCGAAGGCGGATTTGAGCAGGGACTTGCGGTAGAGGTCGAGGGTGGATTTCGCGGCGCGGAGGCTCTCGACGCCCTTGTCGATCTCGTCGAACAGCGCCTCGATCTTCTCCACGATGCGGCGTTGTTCGTTCTTGGGTGGCAAACCGACCTCGTGCTCTTCGAGAACTGCCGCTGGTACGCGTTTCTGGCCGACGGCGCCGGTCATTTTGTGCTCCGCATGAAAACGAAAAGCACGGTTGGATACAGCGTGGTAGATGAAACGTGGATCGATGTCGTTACATGGCCTCAACACATGAAATTCTGTTGAACCAAAGCCATACGGGCTTGCCAATTCAGGGACTATGGCCATCTTCCCATTTTCCATGCATGGCGTAATCTTGGCGAAAAGAATGTCGCCCTTCTGAAATGGCGTGTAGCCCTTCCGAACCGCCTCGAAATTTCGAGTCTCATTGACACCAATCTTGCCTGTTCCTGCTTCGACGGCAGGCATTGGGACGAAAGAAACAACGCTTGCGGGATCAATAGAAGTCTTGTCAACGCGTGGATTAATGGCGCAAATCTCGGAAAGCTTTGCGCCTGTCCATCCTTGTGCCAAATACATCACGCCGCCAAAGCCTCGCTCACCTCGGCCATGACGTCGTCCATGCGGTCGCCGAACAGCGCGTGCATCCGGCCGAGGCCGCCGTGGGAGGCGAAGGGGGCAAGCTCCAGGTCGTCGCGTTCGATGGCGATAGAGGTCGCGAGGTGGTCCCGGATCATCCGCAGCCATTCCATTTGTTCTTCGGAAAACTTCTCGCCCGCTCCGGCGTGACGCCGCAGTATCCAGTTCTGAAAATTGCGCCGCACACGGTCGGAATGGCGGGTCAGCGTTGCGTCGAGACCGCAGACGCGCCGGATCAGCGCGACGAGCGCCGTAAGTTCTCCGGTCGGATTCCCGCCCTTGTAATCGTCGAGATGCGCGTAGGCCCGCCAGACGTATAGCGGAGCGAGGAGCGGACGGTCCTCCTTGAGCCTGGCGAGCACGGTTTTGAGCATCGCGTAAGTGACGGCCGCACGGCGGGCTGGCCGCGTGAAATAGATTGCGAGCGCCTCGATCTCGTCGCGATTCTCCTTCAGATATTCCTCGAATTCCCGCGCGATCTTCTTTGCGTTTCCGGCAACGTCGCCTGCCCATTCGGTTCTCAGCAACTCGTCGAGATTGTCGTGGTCGATGGTCTGTTCGCCGTCGCGGCGGATCGTGTCGATGAGTTCGATGAGCGGGCCGGTGAAGACGTTGGCGGCCTGCTTGACCCGTTGCTCCCGCGCCGCTTGCATTTCGGCGTCGCCGGGTTCGGCGTGGCCCGCAGCCCTTGCGTCGGCCTCGATCCGGTCGGGGTCGATCGCGTCGAACAACTCGCGAACGACCGCGCCCAGCGGCTTGCCCGCGGCGTCGGCGATTCTGGACTGCTCTTCTTCTCCGAGTTTGTGGTCGATGCGGGAAAGGCGCGCCGCGAGCGAGCTTACGGTTGCTTCGGAACGATCGCCCATCATCAGGCTCGTGGCGAGATCCTTGAAAGGGACCGAAGGTTTGGAGTCCAGCGGTCGGCTCGCTGTCTTGAGCGACTTTGTTACGCCCACCGCGTCAACAATCACATAATGCGTCTTGGCCGGGGCGGAGGGCGTGACCTTTTTCAGTTCATCGGCTTCGAGAACGCGGGTGCCGCGGCCCTTCATCTGTTCGAAATAGTTGCTGGACCTGATGTCCCGCATGAACAGCAGGCATTCGAGCGGTTTTACGTCGGTGCCGGTGGCGATCATGTCGACGGTGACGGCGATTCGGGGGTTGTAGTCATTGCGAAAAGCCGAGAGGGAGGATTTGGGATTCCTGGCGGCGTTGGTGATCTTGCGGCAGAAATCGTTGCCCTCGCCGAACTCCCGCCGAACCGTCTGAATGATGTCGTCGGCGTGGCTGTCGGTCTTGGCGAAAACCAGCGTCTTGGGAAGTTCCTCGCGGCCCGGAAATATCCGTCGCCAGTTGTCGCGGAAAGCGCGGATGACGGTGCGAATCTGATCCGGGTTGACCACCGAGCGGTCGAGGGCGGCAACGCTGTATTCCTCGGGCTCCTCCTGCACTTCCCATCTTCGTGCGCGGGATTGCCGTTCGCGCTTTTCCACAAGCTGCTCCGGCCGCAGCGTTTCGCCGCTTTGCGAGATTCTGGTCTCGATCAGGTATACCTCGTTGCCGACGTTGACCTTGTCCGCCACGGCGTCCTCGTGGGTGTATTCGCTGACGACGTTTTTCCGGAAGAAGCCGTAAGTGCGGCTGTCGGGCGTCGCGGTGAGGCCGATGAGGAAAGCATCGAAGTATTCGATTACCTGGCGCCACAGGTTGTAAATCGAGCGGTGGCATTCGTCGATGATCACGACATCGAAAAACTCCGGCGGCAGCGCGGCGCTGTAGACCACCGGGAGCGGCTGTTTGGGGCGCCATTGCCGCTCGGCGGGATGCTCCTCTTCGGCGCCCGGGTCGAGTTCCTCGCCCTTGAGCGTCGCGTACATGCGCTGGATGGTGGAAATGACGACCTGGCTGTCGCCGGCGATGCTGGGCGAGGTGAGACGCTGCACGTTGTACAGTTCGGTGAACTTGCGGTTGTCGTCGTTGGGGAGGAAAGCCATGAACTCCTGCTCGGCCTGTTCGCCGAGGTTGCGCGTGTCGACGAGGAACAGTACGCGCCTTGCGTCGGCGTGTTTCAGCAGGCGGTAGACCTCGGTAATCGCGGTAAAGGTCTTGCCGGAGCCGGTCGCCATCTGGATCAGGGCGCGGGGCTTGTCCTGTTGCAAGGACGATTCGAGTCGAGTAATGGCCGTGACCTGACAGTCGCGCAGTCCGTCGGTGTCGAGCGGCGGCAGCGCGGCGATTCCCGACCGGAAGGAGGCCGGCGCTTGCATCCATGAGCGGAGCGTTTCCGGCCGATGGAAGGAAAAAATTTCGCGGGAACGCGGATTGGGGTCGCGTCCGTTGGTGAACCGGGTAACAGTTCCGGTGCTCTCGTAAAGAAAGGGCAGGGGTTGGGAATTGGCAACCCACTTGAGCTTGGCCCTGGCGTAGCCTTCGGTCTGTTCTTCGACCGTGGTGAGTCTGTCTCCCCAATCTTCGGGCTTGGCCTCGATCACGCCTGCCGCGCTCCTGTCGACAAACAGGACATAGTCGGCTGGGCCGACATCTGTCTGGTATTCGCGTACGGCTATACCCGGGCCCGCTGAAAAGTCCAGAGCCCGCTTGTCTTGCACCTGCCAGCCGGCCGCGCGCAATCGGTCGTCGATCCGGTCGCGGGCAATTTGCTCGGGAGTCTGGTTCGGATCATGCGACATCCGGTCACTCAACCGATGCGGATGGCGGGGGAGATAGCAATCAGGAACGACAGCACTGCGGTGTATTTCATGCGGCGAGTGTAAGACAGGGCATGTAATAGCCGCAACACGATTGTGCTGAGTTGAGGAAGCCGTCAGAGTTTCGGTACCCGCGGTCTGGATTTCGTGAAGCTTCAACTACGGATTTGGGAGTGAGAAAAGCGACGGAACGACTACAGTATCTTCCTGAATTCTTCGACCGTCAGGCCTCCGTCCCTGACAATTCCGGCCATCGTGTAGGCGTTGATCGGATTGCTTCTGGGGATAGTGATGAAGTGGCTTCCTTCCCTGGCAACGCGGAACCCCAGTTTCTTCAGCGCGCGAACCGCCTGACGGTGATTGACTCCGGGAATTTTGGGCATGAACGACTATATTGCGATTTCAATTTCGCGATATTGTTCGTTCTTGAAAGTGTCCAGCACCGCGGCCTGATAGTCTTGAATGGCTTCGACGATGTTTGCCACGGCTTCCTCTTCCGTCTCCCCCTGGGACCAGCACCCCGGCAAAGCCGGACAGGCTATGCTGTATCCCTCGTCGGACGCCTTGATCACTACGGTGTATTTCATGCGGACATCTTGAAGCAGCGCGCCCGCGCATGTCAAATCTGCCCGGCCGCGGTTGCGCCGCTTCCGCCACAATCCGCCGCGCCATCCATCCGACAAGGGCCGGCGCGTTCCCAAGGCTAAAAACTGGGCGCTTCAACCGGCAGTAGTATTACCGGCACCATCTCGCTGTATTGGAACCAGTCGCCGTCGATGCGCTCGATCCGGCCGCCGCTTTCGTCCAACCGCAGGCGGCCGGTGAATTCGAGATCGAGCCGCTGAATGGCGATCCGCAAGGCGTTTTCGTTAATG
>JAJDSZ010000059.1 GCA_022827425.1 Pseudomonadales bacterium
GATGAGCTTTCCCGGCGGCCTGCTGATCGGCTGCGACGCGGGTACGCTCAACGCCGCCAAGATCAAGGGCAGCCATACCGCGATCAAGAGCGGCATCCTGGCGGCGGAATCCCTGTTCGCCGCCATCGGCGACGACGCCCGCGATACCGATTTCAGCGAGCGCTTCCGCAACTCGCCGCTGCACGACGAATTGCATCGCGCGCGCAATTTCGGCGGCGCTTTCCACAAACTCGGATTCTGGCTCGGCAGCGCTTTCACCTGGGTCGAACACAACCTGTTCGGAGCGGCCCTGCCGATCAACTTGCGCGACCCCGGCAAGGACCATTGCCAGTTGAAGCCGGCGGAAGAGAGCGAACGCATCGATTATCCCAGGCCCGACGGTGTACTCAGTTTCGACAAGTTGTCGTCGGTGTATCTGTCCAATACCAATCACGAGGAAGACCAGCCCTGTCATCTGCAACTCAGGGACGAGTCGATACCCATCGACGTCAATCTGCCGCTGTACGATGAACCGGCGCAACGCTATTGCCCGGCCGGCGTTTATGAAGTGGTGGAGCAGGATGGCGCCAAACGGTTCCAGATCAATGCGCAGAATTGCGTCCACTGCAAGACCTGCGATATCAAGGACCCGGCCCAGAACATCGTCTGGGTGGCCCCGGAGGGCGGCGGCGGGCCCAATTATCCGGGGATGTGAGGCAGCCAGACCCGATGAGATTCTGCGACTGCGCGCAGAATGACTGATGCGGGCGCGCCCATTGTCATAATGAGAATTGCTGAAGCGACAGGGGAAGGTGCGGCTGCGCACTGCGGAAACCGTTATACTGGCAAGACCTGTTGCGCCCCATGTCTCGATTCATTGGCCACGCCGTGAAAGTCTCCCGCAACAAATCTTCCGGTCTTTGTCTCGTGGTGGCCCTGTGCCTGCCGCCTGTTGCCGGAATCGCCCAGGTGGAACTGGCGCAGCAGCGCTGGCAGAGGCTGGAAACGGAACATTTCCAGATTCTGAGCCAGTTGTCCGCCCGCCGCACCGCGGAAGTTGCCGAAGAGCTTGAGATCTGGCGCCAGACGGTGGGGCGGATGCTCGGCGGGTCCGGCGAATTGCCGGCGGCCAGCGTGCCCAACCGGGTTTTCCTGTTCGACGATCACGAGGATTTTTCCCACTTCAGCTTGCGGGAGAGCGCGGGCTTCCACCTGCCCACGCCCAGGGCGAACTACATGGCCATGTCTCTCGGCGAAGACATGGCCTGGCAACAGGGGTTGCATCACTACGTGCATTTCCTGATTCGCAATTTCGTCGATCTGCGGCTGCCACGCTGGTACGAGGAGGGGCTGGCGGGCTACTACTCCCGCAGCGAAGTCGATGACGACGAGTTGCGTTTGCCGGGCTATTCGCCGGCAACCAATGAACGCATGGCGGAGCTGTCCGGGGAGCTTGCCATGGAGCGGCTGCTGTACCAGGATGCCGCGCTCGCCTCGCCGCGGCTGATCCAGATCGCGAATCTCAAGTCGGAAGCCCTGCTGACCTACCTGCGCCACGGCCACGAGGAAGGTTTTGTCGACCACCGGGAGCCCTTGCGGGATTACCTCGGGCACTTGCTCGATGGCCGCAATCCACGCTTTGCCTTCGACCAGTCCTTCCGCATGCGGCCGGAGCAGCTTGAGGAGGAATTGCGGGCGTATCTGCTCGCCAGCCGCGCCAGGGAATGGTCGGTTCCGGTTGCGGGTTTGCGGGTGGATTTCGCTTTTGAACCGGAGACCGCGGAAGCGGATCATGTGGCGGTCCAGTTGGGCGAGCTTGCCCTCAATGCGGGCCGTTTCGCCGTGGCGGAAAGCTTCTTTCGCAGCCTGACCGACAAGGACAGCCGCATCGCCCGGGTCTGGTCGGGGCTCGGTGATTCATTGCGTTTGCGGGAAAAGAAAGAAAGCGACCTGCGGATCGCCGGCTATTTCGACCATGCCCTGGTCCTGGAGCCCGACAATCCCGAAATCCTGCTTGATTTCGGCGAATACTGGGAATACGAGTTGGAGGACTGTGACAACGAATGGGCGCCGGCACGGGCTTCGGAAAGGCTGGCGGCGGCCCGGCAGGCGTTCGAGAGGGTCATCGCCATGGCGCCGGACAATCCCGAGGCCAATCTCGCCATGGGCGAGATTCACCTGTTCCCGGAGCACGACTGGCGCGATGGCGTGGAATATCAGCGGCGGGCCTTTGCCCTGCTGCCGGCCGATACCTTTATCATGGAACAGGCGGTACGGTACGCGATAGAGGCCGGGGATTTCGACGAGGCCGAGCGCCTCATCGCCGAGCTCGCCCAGCCGCTGCATTTCTGGGGCGAACCCGACTGGGTAAGCGACTTGCGCCTGCGCCTGCTCAACAAGCGGCGCGGCACCGAATATGATGTTTGCGCGAACGATTAGTGGCTTCGATCCGTCGCCATCGGCTGGCGTGGGGTGCAGCGGACGCCGTGAATACGTCCCTGTAGGCTCCGGGCTCGACATCCTGTCTCGCACGCCCGCTGCACCCCACGCCAGCCGACGGCGACTTACATCTTGCGTTGCCAACGATCTGTCATTCTGCTTGCTTGGTCTGTTCTTGTTCTGCATTCCCGTTCATGCGCAGGATGCCGTCGCGGACTTGTTTTCCGCGTTGGCGGACGAAATTCCGGCATCGGAAATCCGGTTCTTGCCAAATCTGAACGATCGCGAAGAAGCGGCGGGAAATCCCGACCCGCCGCGACTCGGCGGCTTTGCCGACCTGCCTCGGGACGGCTATCCGACAAGCGCGGAAATCGAAGCCTGGGAGGCGGCATTCTCCGCCGGGGAAATCGGCGCTCTGATTTTGCATTCCGATTCCAGTGTTTACCCACCCCCGGAACCTGACCCCGAAACAGGAATCGAATGGGTTGTGCTTGACGATCGGTATGTGTGGAATCATTTTCATGAGTGGATTACCGAACTGGACCGTAGTCGGCTCTTCGTCACTTTTGCCAGGGAAGACAGGGAACTGGCCGCGCAGATCGGCAGGATGGCGCGGTCGGGTGGATTCGACTCGGCGATCATGAACCAGGTGGAAAATTCGGTCGCGCCGACATTCGTCGGCGCTTTCTACGCCACCGCGCAGCACAGGCTCGCCATAGACTCGCGGTCCGCTCGAAGGATGCGAACCGGCGTCACCGAAATGGAATTGCTCGGCGAGCGGGCGCGACGGAACTCCGTTTCGGTTTTCCGCGACCCGGTCAATCGCGACGAGCGCGGACTTTCGCGCAACGAACCCGAAATCTTCCGCAAGATTACCCTTGGCGACGAGTTCACCCAGCCGACCATCGAGGAAATCATCGTCCCCGGCGGCATCGCCCTGGGCGAAAGCGCCGAGTTGGACTTCACGCCTGTCGAGCTCCTTTTCAGCGGCGCCAACTCCAGGTTGTATCCAATTGATCCGGATACCGGAGAGATCGATCTCAATCGCGGTTCTTTCCGTTTGCGCGGACTCGATCCGGAAACCGGCGAAGTCGTGGTGCGCCAACTGCCCGAAGATGACCCCAAACTGCTCAAAAGCCTGTTCGACCTGGCCCAGCGCTCGATCAGAACGCGGTCCGACGCCGTCGTGGATCTGGACATCGACCGGCGGGTCAGTATCTCCTCGGCCTTGCGCGATACTGACGCTGGTTACGCGTTTCTGTTTGCCGACACCTTGCCTTTCGAACATCTCGATTATCTGCCGGTGACCAAGAGCGTGATCATCGACACCGATGTGTTCTGGAACCGGAGCGGCGCCGAAAGCGGCTCGCTGCAGGAATTCGAAACCGCTTTCGAAGTGCGTTTCCTGTCCGCGGACAGCATGCGCATCGCGCAGACCCGGCTCGCGCTCGAGTACGAATATGACTCGGCGGACGGGGCGGTGCGCTACAGCGGCAACTGGGGCCGCTATGGCTCGCGCCTGCGCGAAAGCACCGATGTGGATGCGCTGGGGGAAGCGCTTGGGGATTTGGCCCGCTACGCCGGCTGGGTCGCCCTGTTCCGCTACCTGGAAGAGGAAAATGTGCCTTTTCTCCGGGGTCGCTATGAATTCATGACAATCGACAAGACTGGCAGGGAGACTCCGCGCCGTTTCCGTTAGAATGGGCGGCGGGGGAGCGAAACGATGAAGATTCTGGGCTACATGGCAAATCTCATGGGCGGCCTGCTGCTGGCGGGCTGTGCGGCCATTGATCTGGAAACCGATTATGTTTTAGACCCGGCGCTGATCGCCCGCGCCGTGGACCAGGACAGCGACCGGTTCCCGGAAATCGATCCCCTGCATCTCGACAACGAGGTCAAGCTCTGGCTGGAGGAGCGCCTTGGCGACAACCGGCGCAGCACCGGGTTTCTGGTGGGCGCCCTGCAGGACCTGATGTACGGTCCCGACCATCTCCATATCCAGTATTCCGACATCAGGACCCACACCGCCACCGAGGTTTTCCACGCCCGCGAGGGCAACTGCCTTTCGGTGATGAATCTCTACGTCGCCATGGCCCGCCATCTGGGGCTTGACGCCAGTTTCCAGACCGTGGAAGTGCAGCCTAGCTGGGACCGCAGGGGCGATCTGCTGGTGGTGAGCCAGCATATCAACGCCACCGGCCGGCTCGGCCCGAAACGCTACTATGTGGTGGATTTCACACCCGAAATCGCCCTGCAGTCCATGACCGAATCGGCCATATCCGACGACAAGGCCCGGGCGCTGCATTTCAACAATCTCGGCGTGGAAGCCCTGGTCGCCGGCGACGCCGCCGCCGCCCTGGCCTATATCAGGAACGCTCTGTTCATCGACCCGGCCAACAGCAATGCCTGGAACAATCTCGGCACCGCCTACAAGCGCCTCGGCGATGGCGAGCTGGCGGAATTCGCCTACCACTACGCCTTCGAGCAGGACAATACCAATGCCACCGCGGTGAACAACCTGGTGAAGTTTTACCGCGGCCGGGGCGAGGATGCACTGGCGAGACGTTATGAGCGCGTCATCGACGACTTCAACCAGCGCAATCCCTTTTTCCACTATGGGCGCGGCAGCAGGGCGCTGGAGGCGGGCAATTTCGAAGCCGCCCGGGCCTACTTCCACCGCGCCATCCGGCTCAAGGAATACGAACCCGATTTCCACCTGGGCCTTGCCATGGCCTATGCCCGGCTCGGCGAGGTCGAGCGGGCCAGGGAAGCCCACGATGCGGCGGAGAACCTGCTTGCGGCCAGCGAGAAAGCCTATGTGCCCAGCGACCGCAGATTGCGAATCTTCGACCGGAACTCGATCCTGCGAACCTCTTCAGCGGGCCTCAGCATCCAGTTGCGGGGCAATGTCGTCGTGGAGCCGGGACGCCTGCAGTGAAAGAACCATCATGCGGCGGCCCCTCTCCGCCATTCCGCGCCTCCCCCCGCGCAGAATGACGGGAAGAGCTCAATTCAAGTCCGGGTCCCACCAGTAGCGGGCGGCTTGCAGCGAGGCTTGCAGGGCCAGGCCTGATTCGGTGATCTGGTACACGGTGACGTTGTCGGCGATAGCTTCAACGCCAATGGCCGCGCCGAGTTCCCCGGCTCGGGCGGCGGCGTCAATATCGCTACCGAAAGTGAATCCCGCCTCGGTAAAGCGGTTCAGGGCGTCGCTGCTGTGAAAGACCATCACCAGGCGGACATCGGTGACTCCGGCGCCAAGGCCGACTCCCACCTCGCCCATTCGCAGAAATACATCTTCGCCGCTGCGGTTGTTGCGCACCACGCCGACTCCACCGCCGACACTGGTGATCAGCAGGTTGATATCGGCATTGGAAAACACCGCAAAGCCCACGGCATCGAAAATCTGGGCTTCGGTATCCGGCCGCATGGCGTAAAGTTCGGTAAGCACCTCGTTACGCATGTCGAGGATTGCCTGGCGCCGCACTTCCGGGTCCCGGGCGGTAAGGCCGGTGGCGGTGCAGGCGCCGAGCAGGGCGAGCAGGAACAGGGCGGCCAGGGATCTAGGCCTGTTGATGAAAACAGTCATTTCTCGTCTCCGGAATGCCGCGACATATTCCCGTAACAACGCCGCGGCGGCAATTCAGTTACTGCGGTCAACCGACAGGCGGATCATCGCTTCGAGGGAATCGCGATAGGCGGATTCCGGAATGCCGGCCAGGGCGGCAAGCGCCTTGTCGGCTTCGGACCTGGCCAGCGCCTCGGTGTAGGCGAGCGCATTGCCGCCATGAACCAAGGCGATGACCTGGTCAAGGTTTCGCCGGCAAAAATCCGCATCCACAATGCAGTTGCGGATCAGTTCGGCTTCGGCCCCTGCGCCATTGCGCATGGCGTGGATCAGCGGCATGGTGGGCTTGCCCTCCATCAGGTCGTCGCCGATGTTCTTGCCCATGGCGCTGGCGTCGCCGGCGTAATCGAGCACATCGTCGATCAACTGGAAAGCCGCGCCGAGATGCAGGCCGATGGACTGAAAGGCCCGCTCGGTGGACGGGTCGGCGCCAGCGAGCCGCGCCCCGCACTGGGCCGCCGACTGGAACAGGATCGCCGTCTTGTCGTGGATCACCTGCAGATAGCCGGCCTCGGTAATGTCCGGGTTTTGCTTGTTGACGAGTTGCTGCACCTCGCCTTCGGCAATGCGGTTGGTGGTGTCCGCCATGATTTCCATGATGCCCATGTCGCCAATGCCCACGAGCAACTGGAAGGCCCGGGAGTAGATGAAGTCACCCACGAGTACGCTGGATTGGGTATTCCATTCGGCATTTACCGTGGGCCGGCCCCGGCGCAGGGTGGACATGTCCACCACGTCGTCGTGGAGCAGGGTGGCGGTGTGGATGAATTCGATGATCGTCGCGAGGGTGATATGCCGCTGGCCGCGGATGCCGCAGCTTCGCGCAGCGAGCAGCACGAGGATCGGCCGCAATCGCTTGCCGCCCGCCTCGACGATATAGTGGCCGATGCTTTCCACAAGCCCGACGCGGGAATGCAATTGTTCGACTATGGTGCGGTTTACGGCTGCGAAGTCATCTTCAACCGCCGCGAGAAGCTCCGGGAACATAGGGGCGAGTACCACGCCGCTGGGCAAGGAGGTTGTCATGCAAAGAGGCTGCCATGCTAGGGACCGCGCCAATAGCTGTCAAGCTCATGCCTGACATGGCCATGCACCGGGTTCTCCCGTCATTCCGCGCATTCTCCCGTCATTCCGCGCGCAGTCGCGGAATCTCATTGGGTGGCCACTGCGAGAGATTCTGCGACTGCGCTTCGCTTCGCGCGGAATGACATGAAGGTTGCAGCGCCATGATGAGAATGGCTGAAAGCACGGCGACAGGAAAGCACACTGGGCCTGTTGTGTATAATCCCATTCAGCCAAACGAACCTGGGGGGGAATAGTCTTGACTCGCCTTGCACGCCGGATGAACCGGCGGCTCCCGTGCTTCACTGTCCTGCTCGCGACGGCGGCGGTTTCCTGCGCCCCGGAAGAAGCGGCCGCCCCGGACCCGGAACCGCGCCCGGTGCGGGTTTTCACGGTGCGGAGCGCCGCCAACGAAAGGGTCATGAGCTTTCCCGCCGTGATCGAGGCGGGGCGCTCCGCCGAGTTGACGTTCCAGGTTCCCGGAACCATTACCGAGCTGGATATC
>JAJDSZ010000111.1 GCA_022827425.1 Pseudomonadales bacterium
CTTCATCATGATCGACATGGAGCACGCGCCTTTCGACGTCGAGCGACTGCGCCTGTTCCTGCTCGGCATGACCAACAAGCGCGAGATCATCGAAAAAGGCAATCTGCAGCCCGATGTCGTGCCCTTCGTGCGCATCCCCGCGGCGGGCGGCTCCGCCGAACTCGTGTCCCAGGCCAAGCAGGTGCTCGATGTGGGGGTCTACGGCATCATGTTCCCCGCGATTCACAACCGCGAGCAGGCGGAACTCGCCGTGCGCGCCACCCGTTATCCGCAACTGAGCGATGCGCCGGACCGGGACCCCCCGGGGCTGCGCGGGCGCAATCCTTCCAATGCAATCTGGTACTGGGGCATTCCCGACTACATGGCCAGGGCCGATGTCTGGCCGCTGGACCCGCAAGGCGAATTGCTCGCCATCATGTTCATTGAATCCCCCGAGGGCGTGGCGAACATCGACGATATTGTCACCGTGCCCGGCCTTGGCGGCATTTTCATCGGCCCCTCGGACCTGAGCACATCCATGGGTTATCCCAGCTCCGCCGCGCCGGAAGTCGAGGAGGCGATTCAGACCGTGCTCGGCGCCTGCCTGGAGCACGATGTGCCCTGCGCCATCACCACCAACGCCGGCTCGGTGCGGGAACGCATCGAACAGGGTTTCCGTTTCGTGACCGTGGGCGTCGACAGCGGCCTGTCCACCGGCGCAGCCAATGCCCTGCGGCTGGGACTTGAAGCCGGCGGCCGCAACTGAACCATGAGGAAAGACAGCATGAATACCGTAATTCGCACAGCGCTGTTCGTCAGCCTGTCCGCCGCGGCGGGCGCCGCAACCGCCCAGGCCGACATGCCGCCGGTGAATGACTTGCCCAATCCCTATCAGATCTACACCGGCTGGGCCAACCTGCCCGCCGGTCGCGATTGGGGCGCCACCAGCGCCATCGACGTGGATCCGGACGGCAAGTCGATCTGGATCGGCGAGCGCTGCGGCTCGGATTCGATTCGACCGGCGTTCCCCATTCGCGGTTGCGCCGAATCCGATCTGCCGGTGGTGCTCAAGTTCACCCCGGACGGGGAAATGGAGCGCAGTTTCGGCGGCGGAATTTTCGCCGTGCCACATGGTTTTCATGTAGATCCCGACGGCAATATCTGGGTGACCGACGCCCCCTTCACCCTGCCTCCCGGCATCGAAGGCAAGGGCCATATCGTGGTCAAGTTCAGTCCCGATGGCGAGCGCCTCATGACTCTTGGCACTCCCGGCGTTACCGGCGATGACGAAAGCCATTTCAACATGCCTTCCGATGTGCATGTGGCGCCCAATGGCGACATCTTCGTCGCCGACGGCCACGGCGGCGACAGCAACGGCCGCATCGTCAAGTTCGACTCCACTGGCAACTACCTGATGGAGTGGGGCGAGCCCGGCTCCGGCCCCGGTCAGTTCGACGCCCCGCATGGCCTGGCGATGGATTCCCAGGGCCGTCTCTTCGTCGCCGACCGCGGCAACAACCGCATCCAGATTTTCGATCAGAACGGCAACCTGCTCGATGAGTGGTATCAGTTCAGCCGCCTGAGCGGCATCTACATCGACGGGAACGATGTTCTTTATGGCGTCGATTCGGAATCCAACGAGCAGCGGGGACGAGAAGACTGGCGTCGCGGCATCCGCATCGGCAGCGCCCGCACCGGCGAAGTGTGGGCCTTCATCCCCGACCCCTTCGACGCGAACAACGGCCCCTATCGCGTCAGCAGCGGCGGCGAAGGCGTAACCGCCGACGCCGACGGCATCGTCTACAGCGCCGAAGTAGGCCCGCGCTCAGTAAAACGCTACGTGCGATTCGAGGATTGAGATCATCCGAAATCGACTTGAATGAACTGCCTCGTGGTATCGGTGAATATCTCACTGCCCATAAATGATTTCGTCGATTTCTTCGTTCGATGGCGATTCGCCGCCGGCGGCGGCTGAGTCGTTCGGTCGATAGAAAGGATCGTCATGTCGGCCACCTGGTTGGGGGAGATTCTTGTGTAGTTCCCGCCACGGGACCAGCAAATCGTCCCCTCGGCGCTGAAGTTGGTCGCCTCCGTAGACCACTATGGTTGGACACGAATCCGATTGCGACGCGAGGTGCTTTCGCACCCGCCGTGAACTGTCGAACAGGCTCCTGGACGCGGTTGCGGCCGATTTTGCCTCGACGATCACCGCGCCTTCCGGTCGTTCGATAACGAGGTCCGCTTCGGCGCCGTTACGGTCGCGGTAAAAGGAAAGTTCAAAGGCGCCGCCTTGGTTGGCCTTGTGTTTGACGATCTCCGAGACGACCCAGGATTCAAAAATCGCTCCGCGCAATGGATGCGAGCGGAGCTGTTCCGGCGTGGTGATTCCGAGCAGCCAGCACACGAGGCCGCTGTCGTGGAAATGCAATTTGGGCATTTTCACCAGCCTTTTACGCAGGCTCCCGCGAGAAGTCGATAATCGAAATACCAGAAAGCCGGTTTCGAGAATGCCGAGCCAGGCTTTCGCCGTAGGCTGCGAAATGCCGCAATCCCCGGCAATGGAAGAGTAATTGAGCAATTGGGAAGTGCGTCCCGCGCAGAGCGCCGCGAATCGCTGAAAAGCCATGAGATCGCTCACATTACCGACGGTTCTTAGGTCGCGTTCGATGTACATGGCCGTGTAGGAACGAAACCAGTCCTCCGCATCCAGATTCGCGTCGAAAACTCTTGGATAGGAACCGGCCAACAGTGCCTCGTCCAGAGTCCGCGGGGGATCCGGAAACCGATCGATTTCGCCGCGGGTGAGCGGTAGCAGATTGAATACCGCTGTTCTTCCAGCCAGCGACTGACTTACTGAATCAAGCAGGGAAAGGTTTTGCGACCCCGTGAGAATCCAGCGGCCAGCCGAAGGATCGGCATCGATTATGCCTTGCAGGTAGGAAAGCAGGTCGGGCGCTTTCTGAATTTCGTCGAGGACAGCGCCTTGCGGGAATTGCGCCAGGAAGTCGCGGGGGTCTTCCAGTGCATAGCTTCGACTATCGAGATCTTCCAGCGAAACGTACGGCAGCTTTGGGAAAATTGCCCGGCACAGCGTCGTTTTGCCGCTCTGCCGAGGTCCGGTTAGCGTGATTGACGGCCATTTCCGTGCCGCCTCGGTCAGTTTGGGAGCGAGATCGCGTGAAATCATGGCGTTAAGAGTATCAGAATATAGGCTGATTCAAAATTAGAATTTGAATCAGCCTATATTTGAGGTGGCTTGCCTGGAAAATTCGCTGGTTGCAATTCGAGGGATTGTCGGGTAATGGCGACGCTATTCGGTGCAGGCTGGCAAGACCAGGGCGGTCTCTCGGGATAAAATTCCACGGGATGGCGAGCATTTCGTTTCGCTCGATCAGGTAATCAGGACCTTGCGCGACACCGGTCGCGACATGAAGGACAAGTACAAGGAAACCTCCCGCGGCGGACTTGCGGTGAACGTCGTCGAAATCCCGGTCAATGTGATCGAGTGCTGACCGCTCACTCCTGCCCCGTGCCGGCCAGGCTGCGCGCTGCCGCCTGTTCGCGCTCGGCCAGCAGCCGCTGATAGCCTTCCTCGTCGAGATGGGTGATGGCCACCCAGGCGTGGGTCATTTCGTCGGTGGTCCGATTGCCGCCGGAGACCCATTGATCCGGATCGGGATTGTTGGGGTTGGCGGCGGTATTGTCATACCACTGCTTGAATACCAGCACGGCGCCCGCCGGCACCAGCGGCGCCGAATCGGATTCGAAGATGTGGCTGTGATGCCAGGTCGCGCTCCAGTTGGAAATCTGGCTGACCGGTTCGAGTGCGCCGGTATCCGGGTGGTAGATTTCCAGTGAAGCCGCCACCAGGCGCAGATGGCCGTGGGGCTGGAAGCTGTCGATGCGGATCGGATGGTCGAAGGAATGGAAACCCTGGGTCATGATCTCGCCGTGGGGTGGAATCACCAGATTGTATTCCCGCTCGGAGCGCGGGATTCCGATCTCGTAGGACTTCAGGTCCTGCTCGAACGCGGCGGTTTCCTGGAAATCCTCGGGGTGCAGCCACACGCCCAGTTCGACCACATTGTCTTCGATTATCGTGCCGGGCGCGGTGGCGCCGATTCCTCCCGGAAACATGTGGATGTCCCAGGAAACGAGCGCGTTCGCGGGC
>JAJDSZ010000097.1 GCA_022827425.1 Pseudomonadales bacterium
CCCGAGCGGCGCCGAGCTATGCTCGGCGACTGGACTGTCGAGACTGGGGTTTGGCGAAGCTGGCGACTTCGCGCCAGGGATAGCAAGTCTTGAGAGGCAAGTCGCGATAGAGGAGCAGTAACCAGCAAGTGGGGCCTTAGCTCAGCTGGGAGAGCGCAACGCTGGCAGCGTTGAGGTCACCGGTTCGATCCCGGTAGGCTCCACCACCACTCACCCCGGATAATCCCGCTTCACCGGTCCGCGGTACAACTGCCGCGGCCTGCCGATCTTGTACGGCCCACTCATCATCTCGTTCCAGTTGGCCATCCAGCCCGGTGTGCGACCGCTGGCGAAAATCACCGTGAACATGCTCGTGGGGATGCCCAGCGCCTTGAGAATGATCCCCGAATAAAAATCCACATTGGGATAGAGCTTGCGCCGGATGAAGTATTCGTCTTCCAGGGCGATCTGCTCCAGTCTGCGGGCGATGCGGAAAAGAGTGCCGTCAGCGGTCTCGCCGACTTCTTCAAGCACCTGGTTGCAGACCTTGCGCATCACCTTGGCTCGAGGATCGAAATTCTTGTATACCCGGTGGCCAAATCCCATCAGCCGGTAAGGATCATTCGGGTCCTTGGCCCGGCGGATGAAATCATCGATTCGCGACTCCGAACCGATTTCATTGAGCATCTGCAATACCGCTTCGTTGGCTCCGCCATGAGCCGGCCCCCAAAGGGCCGCTATGCCGGCGGCGGCACAGGAATAGGGATTCGCGCCGGTCGAACCGGCAATCCGTACCGTGGAAGTTGAGGCGTTCTGCTCATGATCGGCATGAAGCAGAAAGATCAGGTCCATGGCGCGCGCGAGCACCGGACTGATTTCCTTTTCCTCGCAAGGGGTGCCGAACATCATGTGCAGGAAATTCTCGGCAAACCCCAGGGAATTGCGCGGATACATGAATGGCTGGCCCAGGCCGTGCTTGTAGCACATGGCCGCCAGCGTCGGCATTTTGGCGATGATGCGCCGGGCCACGAGCATGCGCTGCTCGGGGTCGGCGATGTCGAGGTTGTCGTGATAAAAGGCCGACAAGGCCCCCACCACGCTGACGAGCATCGACATGGGATGCGAAGTGCGCGGGAACCCATTGAAAAAAAGGTGAATTTGCTGATCCACCATGGTGTGGTAGCGGATATTGTTCTCGAATTCGAGCCGCTCCTCGACGCTGGGCAGTTCGCCCCGGAGCAGCAGGTAGCAGGTTTCCAGGAAACTCGAGTGTTCGGCGAGTTGCTCGATGGGATAGCCGCGATACAGCAGCACGCCGTCGCTGCCATTGATGAAGGTAATGTCGGAATCGCAGGCGGCGGTGGAAAGGAAGCCCGGGTCGTAGGTGAAGAATCCGCTTTTGACCAGGCTGCGAACATCTATGACATCGGGCCCGAGACTGCTCGGATAAACCGGAAGCTCCACCGGTTCCCCATGACCTTCGATTTTCAGTTGCGCCTTTCTCTCCTTCATGAGCTACCCCGGCTGACCTGTTGCGCGAATAGGTGGTTCCGTAAAGCTTCGGGAATTCGCCGGCGACCGGCGACCGGTGCGGCGCGGCGACGCAATACTAGAAACAGTCCCGCATTGTTGTCAAATCCCCGCTGGGGCAGGCAGCGATTCACACAAGGGATAGAACGATACCGCGAATCTGCGCGTAACCTCTTTCAAGTCATCCTGCGCGGAGTGAAGTCGCAGAATCTTCCTGGGAGGCCCTTGCCAGAGATTCTGCGACTACGCGCGGAATGACGGGGAACCGGTTTGTCACACAAGCCCTCGGCGAATATACTCTCGCTGGCTTAGCAAACTGCAGCGCAGAGATCGTGAAAACCGCCAGACCCGTCAATCTCAACCTTTTCAGCATCAAGTGGCCGGTGACGGCGCTGGTTTCCATTGCGCACCGGATCAGCGGTGTGCTGCTGTTCCTGGCCATGCCCCTGCTGTTGTACCTGTTCGAGCTGTCGCTTTCCTCGGAAGCGGGTTTTCGCCGGGCCGGCGCGATGCTCGCCTCGCCCATGCCGCGCCTTGTCGGCTGGCTGCTTGCCGTGGCGCTGCTGTATCACCTGATCGCAGGCTGCCGGCATCTGCTCATGGATATGGGATTTGGCGAGACCTGGCGCGGCGGCAAGGCGGGCGCCCGGACGGTTATTGCGATTTCGGTGCTGGGCGCGATTCTTGCGGGAATCTTGCTATGGTGACCAATGCCACAAGCCTGGGCCGCTCGGGGTTGTTCGACTGGCTGGTGCAGCGATTCAGCGCCCTGGTGCTGCTCGCCTGGATCGCCTGGGTCGGCACAGGTGTCATCGCAGCGGCGGAATTCGGCTATCCGCAATGGCGCGCGCTGTTCGCCGCGGCCCCGATGCAGATATTCAGCCTGATTGCCATGCTGTCGCTCTGCGCCCACGCCTGGGTGGGCGTGTGGACGGTTACCACCGACTATCTCAACGAAGCGCATCTCGGTAAGGCGGGAACGGCAGTCCGCCTGTTGACTCAAACTGCCTGCCTCTTGCTCACTCTGTCATGCCTCATATGGGGAGCGCGGATCTTCTGGGGGAACGGATGAGCGGATTCCGCCAGATTTCCTTTGACGCCATCATCGTCGGCGGCGGCGGCGCCGGCATGCGCGCGGCCCTGCAACTGTCCCAGTCTGGATTTCGCACCGCGGTGCTGTCCAAGGTTTTCCCCACCCGCTCCCATACGGTTTCCGCCCAGGGCGGCATCACCTGCGCGATTGCCAGCGCCGACCCGGAGGACGACTGGCGCTGGCACATGTACGACACCGTCAAGGGCTCCGACTACATCGGCGACCAGGACGCCATCGAATACATGTGCATGGAAGGTCCGCAAACCGTCTATGAACTCGAACACATGGGCCTGCCCTTTTCCCGCACCCCCAATGGCCGCATCTACCAGCGCCCCTTTGGCGGCCAGTCGAAGAATTTCGGCAAGGGCGGTCAGGCGGCGCGCACCTGCGCCGCGGCGGACCGCACCGGCCACGCCCTGCTGCACACCCTCTACCAAGGCAATCTGAAAAACGATACGGTCTTCCTCAACGAGTGGTACGTCATCGACCTTGTGGTGAACCAGGACGGCGCGGTCAGCGGCGTTACCGCCATCAATATCGAGGACGGCGAAGTCTGTTTCGTCGCCGCCGCGGCAATAGTGCTCGCCACCGGCGGTGCCGGCCGCATCTATGCCTCCACCACCAATGCCCTGATCAATACCGGCGACGGCGTGGCCATGTGCCTGCGGGCGGGATTTCCCGTCCAGGACATGGAAATGTGGCAGTTCCATCCCACTGGCATCCACGGCGCCGGCACCCTGGTCACCGAAGGCTGCCGCGGCGAGGGAGGCTACCTGATCAACAAGGATGGCGAACGATTCATGGAGCGCTACGCCCCCAACGCCAAGGACCTTGCCGGCCGCGACGTGGTGGCCCGGGCCATGGTGCTCGAAGTGCTGGAAGGCCGGGGCTGCGGCGAGCGGGGCGATCACGTCATGCTCAAGCTCGATCATCTCGGCGTCGAAGTGCTCAACAGCAAGCTCCCCGGCATTCTGGAGCTTTCGCGCGCCTTTGCCCATGTGGACCCCATCCGGGAGCCGATTCCCGTGGTGCCCACCTGCCACTACATGATGGGGGGCATTCCCACCAATATTCACGGCCAGGCCCTCGCCCGCAGCGCGGAAGGAGAGGATGAGGCGATTCCCGGCCTGTTCGCCGCGGGCGAGGCCGCCTGCGTTTCGGTCCACGGCGCCAACCGGCTCGGCGGCAACAGCCTGCTCGACCTTGTGGTCTTCGGCCGCGCGGCCGGCAAGCATATCGATGAGCTGTTGCAGCAGGGAATGCGGGCCCGCCAGGCCGCGCCGGAAGACGTGGACCGCGCCCTCGACCGATTGCGCCGGCTCGATTCCTCCCGAGAAGGCGAGAGCACCGCGGCGCTGCGCGGAGAATTGCAGAACATCATGCAACTGCATTTCGGCGTGTTCCGCACAGGCGAATTCATGCGCGAAGGCATCGCCAAACTTGAGGACCTCAAGCCGCGCATCGAAAATTCCCATCTCGCCGACAAGAGCGCGGCGTTCAATACCGCCCGCATCGAGGCGCTGGAACTGGAGAACCTGTTTGCCGTGGCCGAGGCCACCGCAATAGCCGCCGAAGGCCGCGACGAAAGCCGCGGCGCCCACGCCAGGGACGATTTTCGCGAGCGCGACGACGACAACTGGCTGTGCCACTCGCTGTATTTCCCGGAACAACGGAAAATCGGCAAGCGCGAAGTAAATTTCCGGCCCAATGTGGTCGATACTTTTGAACCCAGGGCAAGAACTTACTGAACCGCAATGAGCCAGGTCTTAGTCAGCATCTATCGTTACAACCCGGAGCAGGATAGCAAGCCCCGGATGCAGAGCCTTGCGGTCGATGTGCCCGGGGACCGCGATCTCATGGTCCTCGACGTGCTCGAACTCGCCAAGGCGAAGGACCCGTCGATCACCTACCGGCGCTCGTGCCGGGAAGGCGTCTGCGGCTCGGACGGGATGAACATCAATGGTGTCAATGGCCTTGCCTGCATCACGCCGCTGACCAAAGCCGCCGGCCCCGCCCGCAAACTGGTGCTGAGGCCGCTGCCAGGTTTGCCGGTAATCCGCGACCTGGTGGTGGACCTGTCACAATTCTACGAGCAATTCGAAAAAATCAGGCCCTGGCTGATCAATGACGAGCCGCCCCCCCCCGCCGAGCGCCTGCAATCCCCGGATGAGCGGGCAAAACTTGACGGGCTGTACGAGTGCATTCTCTGCGCCTGCTGCACCACGAGCTGCCCATCGTTCTGGTGGAATCCGGACAAGTTCGTCGGCCCTGCGGGGCTGCTGCAGTCCTACCGCTTTCTTGCCGACAGCCGGGATGCGGCCACCGCCGAGCGCCTCGCCGAACTCGACGACCCGTTCAGCGTGTTCCGCTGTCGGGGCATCATGAACTGCGTCTCGGTCTGCCCCAAGGGGCTCAATCCCACCCGCGCCATCGGCAAGATTCGCAACATGCTTGTCGAGCGGGGCACCTGAAGCCGCGGGGCGCCGACCGGACTCAAGCATGCAGCAAAACGACATGGAAACGCTCTGGAGCACGGGCCACTTGTCCGGGCCCAATGCCGAGTATGTCGATGGCCTGTATGAAAGCTGGCTCGCCAATCCCGCCTCGGTGCCCCCCGAATGGCGCAGGTTTTTCGATGAACTCCCGGAGAGCTGCGGCAGCGGGGCGGAAGTTTCCCATCTGCGCATCCGCGAGGATTTTCGCAAGCTCGGCAAGGTCAGCCGTTACGCCCAGGTGCTGAGCAACGACGCCGTCGTCAATTCCGAGCACGAACAAAAGCAGGTGCAGGTGCTCGAATTGATCAGTTCCTACCGGGAACGGGGTCATCAGAAAGCCTCCCTGGACCCCCTCGGGCTCATGCCCCGCCAGCGCGTGCCCGACCTGGAAATCGAGTTCCACGACCTGTCGCCGATTGATTACTCCACCATTTTCCAGACCGGCACCCTGTTCATCAGCAAGCCCAGGGACAGCCTGCGGAGCCTGATCGATACGCTTGATCGCATCTACTGCGGTTCCATCGGCTATGAATACATGCATATCGTCAATCTGGCGGAAAAGCAGTGGATCGAGCAGGAAGTCGAATGCAATGACGGTTATCTCCGCTTCAGCAACGAAGACAAGAAACATCTGCTGGAGCGGCTGACCGCCGCCGAAGGCCTGGAAAAACATCTCGACGGCAAGTATCCCGGCACCAAGCGCTTTGGGCTTGAAGGCGGCGAAAGCCTGATTCCGCTGCTCGATAAAGTCGTCCAGCGCGCCGGCGCCAAAGGCTCCCGGGAAGTCGTGCTCGGCATGGCCCACCGCGGCCGGCTCAATGTGCTTGTCAATCTGCTGGGCAAGAACCCCTCGGACCTGTTCGACGAATTCGAGGGCAAGGCGGTATACAGCAGTTCCGGCGACGTAAAATACCACCAGGGATTTTCCTCCAACATCATGACTCCCGGCGGCGAAGTACACATGGCGCTGGTGTTCAATCCCTCCCATCTCGAAATCGTTGCCCCGGTGGTGGAGGGTTCGGTGCGGGCCAGGCAATCACGCCGGGAAGACCGTCAGGGCGACCTTGTGTTGCCGGTCATCGTCCATGGCGACGCCGCTTTCGCCGGGCAGGGCGTGGTGATGGAAACATTCCAGATGTCCCGCACCCGGGCCTTTCACACCGGCGGCACGGTACACGTCATCATCAACAACCAGATCGGCTTTACCACCAGCCGCCAGGACGACACCCGCTCCACCGAGTATTGCACCGATGTGGCGAAGATGGTCCAGGCGCCGATTTTCCACGTCAATGCCGACGACCCGGAAGCGGTGCTATTCGTCACCCGGCTCGCCCTGGACTACCGCTACCAGTTCAAGAAGGACGTGGTCATCGATCTCGTCTGCTACCGCCGCAAGGGTCACAACGAAACCGACGAACCCGCGATTACCCAGCCCCGCATGTATCAGGCCATCCGCCGCCACAAGACCGCCAGAACGCTGTACGCCGAGCGCCTCGCCCGGGAGGACGTGGTCTCTCCCGCCGATTCACGGGAGCAGGAAAGCAGCTACCGCGCCGCCCTCGATACCGGCGAGCATGTGGTCAAGAGCCTGGTCAAGGAGCCTTCGGTGGAGCTGTTCGTTGACTGGAGCCCCTACCTCGGCCACGACTGGAGCCCCCATTACCAGACTTCGATGCCCCTGCAGAACCTTCAAGGTCTGGCGCGCAAGCTCGCCGTGGTCCCGGAGGGATTCCAGTTGCACCGCCAGGTGGCGAAACTGATGGAAGACCGCCGGCGCATGGCGGAAGGCGAGATTCCCCTGGACTGGGGATTCGCCGAATCCCTGGCCTACGCCAGCATCCTGGTCAGCGGCAACAAGGTGCGGATTACCGGCCAGGACTGCGCCCGGGGCACCTTCGCCCACCGCCACGCGGTGCTCTTCGACCAGCAAAACGGGGCTGAATATGTGCCGCTGCGGCAGTTGGCCAAGGACCAGGGTTCGTTCACGATTTACGATTCCCTGCTGTCGGAAGAAGCGGTGCTCGCTTTCGAGTACGGCTACGCCACCACCACCCCCAATGCCCTGGTGATTTGGGAAGCCCAGTTCGGCGATTTCGCCAATTCCGCCCAGGTGGTGATCGACCAGTTCATCACCAGCGGCGAGCACAAGTGGCAGCGGCTGTGCGGGCTGACCATGCTGCTGCCGCACGGCTACGAAGGGCAGGGGCCGGAACATTCCTCCGCCCGGCTTGAACGCTTCCTGCAACTGTGCGCCGAGCACAACATCCAGGTCTGCCTGCCCACCAACTCGGCCCAGGTTTTCCACATGCTGCGCAAGCAGGTGCTGTGCCCCCTGCGCAAGCCGCTGGTGGTGATGTCGCCCAAGAGCCTGTTGCGCCGGCGCGAGTGCGCCAGCAGTCTTGAGGCTCTCGCCGGCGGCACATTCCAGGTGGTGCTCGACGACCCGGCGAAACCCGCTCCCAAAACCGTCCGCAAGCTCGTGCTCTGCAGCGGCAAGGTGTACTACGACCTCGACGAGATGCGCCGGGCCCAGGGCATTGAAGATATCGCCATCATCCGGCTGGAACAGCTTTACCCCTTTCCACACGAAGACTTCAAGCGCTGCATTCGCCGTTATCGCAATGTGGAATCCATCATCTGGTGCCAGGAAGAGCCCATGAACCAGGGCGCCTGGTACGCCAGCCAGCACCACATGCGCCGGGACATCACCGCCCTGTATCCGGAAATCTGGCTGGGATACGCAGGCAGGGCGCCTTCCGCCGCGGCCTCCGCCGGCTATCTGGCCCTACATTTGCGGCAGCAGGAGGATTTTCTCCGCGAAGCCCTGGACTTGAAACAGCCATCAGGCAAGGGCAAGGCGGCCAAATCGGGCAAATCCGGAAGAAAGCAGAAATGACCATCGAACTGAAAGCCCCCGCCCTGCCGGAATCGGTGCCCGACGGCACGATCACCGCCTGGCACCGGAAAGCCGGCGAAAGCGTGCAGCGCGACGAAGCGCTGGTGGATATCGAAACCGACAAGGTGGTGATCGAGGTGGTGGCCCCCGCCGATGGCGTGCTCAAGGAAATCTACAAGCAGTCCGGCGAGACCATTATCAGCAATGAAGCCATCGGCAGGCTGGAACCCCTGGCCACCGGCGCGGAGCCGCAAGCTCCCGCAGCGGAATCGGAACAAAGCGAGGCCGCGGCGCCGGAGCAGGCAAAAGCGCCACCAGCCGCCGGCCCCGCTGTCCGTCGCCTGATGGAAGAACACGACGTCGCGGCAGGGGAAATCAACGGCAGCGGCAAGGGCGGACGCATCACCCGCCAGGACGTTCTCGAGCGAATCGCCGCGGATCAAACGGGAGTTGATTCTGCCGCGACGGAACCGACGCCTGCCGCGGCCAGGCCCGCGGGCGGAAGCCTGCAATCCATGGAAAACCGCAAGGAAGAGCGGGTTCCCATGAGCCGGCTGCGCGCCCGGGTGGCCCAGCGCCTGCTTGAAGCCACCACTACCACCGCCATGCTGACCACCTTCAACGAGGTCAACATGCAGCCGGTGATGGTACTCCGCAAGCGCCATCAGCAACGTTTCCAGGAAACCCACGACGGTGTCCGGCTCGGCTACATGTCCTTCTTCGTGCGGGCGTCCATCGAGGCGCTGAAGCGTTTTCCGGCGGTAAACGCCTCCATCGACGGCAACGATATCGTCTATCATGGTTACCAGGACATCGGCGTCGCGGTTTCCTCGCCCCGGGGCCTTGTGGTGCCGGTGCTGCGCGACGCCGACAACATGGGCTTTGCCCGCATCGAGAAGGAAATCCTCGCATTTGGAGAAAAGGCCAGGGACGGCAAGCTCGCCATCGAGGAACTCGCCGGCGGCACTTTCACCATTTCCAATGGCGGCATTTTCGGCTCCCTGCTTTCCACGCCGATTCTCAATCCGCCCCAGACCGCGATTCTCGGCATGCACAAGATCCAGGAGCGCCCCATGGCGGTAGCTGGGGAAGTGAAGATCCTGCCGATGATGTATCTTGCGCTCTCCTACGACCACCGCCTGATCGACGGCAAGGAAGCAGTGCAATTTCTCCTGGCCATCAAGGAACTGCTCGAGGACCCGGTGCGGCTCGTGCTGGAAATCTGAGCGCCAGAATCTGTCAAGGAACCATTCATGTCGCAACAGTTTGATGTAGTCGTAATCGGCTCGGGCCCCGCGGGATACGTGGCGGCGATTCGCTGCGCCCAGCTTGGCTTCAACACCGCCTGCGTGGAGCAGTGGCTATCCCCGGACGACAAGCCTGTCTATGGCGGCACCTGCCTCAATGTGGGCTGTATTCCCTCCAAGGCCCTGCTCGATACTTCCCACAAATTCCATGAAATGCGGCACCGCTTCGACGATCACGGCATTCACGTGGAGCAGGGCGCAATCGACGTGGCCGCCATGATGGCGCGCAAGAATCAGGTGGTGGGGCAATTGACCAAGGGGGTGGCCGGGCTATTCCGCAGCAACAGGATCACCGGCATTTCCGGTCGGGGCAGGCTGCTTGGCCGGGGCCGGGTGGAAGTCACCGGCGCCGGCGGCGAACGGCAGGAGCTTGGCGCCGCCCATGTGATCCTCGCCAGCGGTTCGGAGCCGGCGACGATTCCACCCGCGCCGGTGGACAATGATCTCATTGTCGATTCCACCGGCGCCCTCGAATTCGATTCCGTGCCGGAAAAACTCGGTGTCATCGGCGCCGGCGTCATTGGCCTTGAGCTTGGCAGTGTCTGGAGCCGACTCGGCAGCGAAGTCACCATTCTCGAAGCGCTGGATGATTTCCTCCCGGCGCTCGATCGGCAAATGGCCAGGGAATCCCTGAAGATTCTCGGCAGGCAGGGCCTCGACATCAAGTTGGGCGCAAGAGTCGGCGGCAGCAGGATCAACCGGCGCCGCAAGCATCCGGTCACGGTGGGCTATCAGGACGCTGGAGGCGAGCAGGAGGCTTCTTTCGACAAGCTCATCGTTGCGGTGGGCCGGCGCCCGGTAAGCGGCGACCTCGCCGACCCGACCGCCGGGCTTGCCATCAACGAGCGGGGATTTGTCGAAGTTGATGAATTCTGCGCCGCCAGTCTGGCGGACGTGTACGCCGTGGGCGATCTGGTGCGGGGGCCCATGCTGGCCCACAAGGGCATGGAAGAGGGCGTGATGGTGGCGGAACGTCTGGCGGGCAAGAAAACCCAGGTCAATTACGATCTGGTGCCATCCGTCATCTATACCCATCCGGAAATCGCCTGGGCCGGCAAGACCGAAGACGAAATGAAACAGGCGGGCGTGGAAACAATCACCGGCAATTTCTCCTTTGCCGCCAGTGGCCGCGCCCTGGCCGCACACGATACAGACGGCATGGCAAAGCTGGTGGTTGAGAAAGCCAGCGACCGCATCGTCGGCTGTCAGGTCATCGGCGCCAGCGCCGCCGACCTGTTGCAGCAAATGGTAATCGCCATGGAATTCGGTGCCAGCGCGGAAGATATCGCTCTGACCATGTTTCCCCATCCGGCGCTGTCGGAAGTCGTCCACGAGTCGGCGCTCGCGGTTCACGGCCACGCCATTCACAAGGCCAATCGCAAACGCTAGCCGATTGCGGCTCATCCGGCGTCAGTTCCAGTAGGGAAAGCATCCATGAATCTCCACGAATACCAGGCCAAGCAGTTGTTTGCCGAATACGGCCTGCCGGTTTCGCGCTCGATTACCGTGAATTCCGCCGCGGATGCGGCTGCCGCGACGGCGCAACTCGGCGGCGGACGCTGGGTGGTCAAGGCCCAGGTGCATGCCGGCGGCCGCGGCAAGGCGGGCGGAGTCAAGCTCGTTGAAAGCGCGGCCGAGGCCGAGGAATATGCGCGGCACTGGCTTGGCCGCAATCTGGTCACCTATCAGACCGATGCGGAAGGCCAGCCGGTACACAAGATTCTGATCGAGGAATGCGTCGATATCGAAAGCGAACTGTATCTCGGCTCGGTGATCGACCGCGCCTCGCGCCGCATCGTGTTCATGGCTTCGACCGAAGGCGGCGTCGATATCGAAAAGGTGGCCAGGGAAACCCCGGAAAAGATTCTCCGCGCCAGCATCGACCCGCTTGCCGGCCCCCGGACTTTCCAGGGCCGGGAACTCGCTTTCCAACTCGGGCTAACCGGCAAGCAGGTGAAGCAGTTCACCGAGACTTTCCTGGGCCTGGCCAGACTGTTTCAGGATCTCGACCTCTCCCTGCTCGAGATCAATCCCTTGGTGATTACCCGCCAGGGCGAACTCAATTGCCTCGACGGCAAAATCAATATCGACGGCAACGCCCTCTACCGCCAGCCCCGCATCCGGGAAATGCACGACCCCAGCCAGGACGACGAGCGCGAAGCCCATGCCGCCCAATGGCAGCTCAGCTACGTGGCCCTCGACGGCAATATCGGCTGCATGGTCAATGGCGCCGGGCTCGCCATGGGCACCATGGATATCGTCCAGTTGCACGGCGGCAGCCCCGCCAATTTCCTCGACGTGGGCGGCAGCGCCACCGCCGAACGGGTGGCGGAGGCCTTCAAGATCATTCTTTCCGACGACAAGGTTCGCGCGGTGCTGGTCAATATCTTCGGCGGCATCGTGCGCTGCGACCTGATCGCCGACGGCATCATCCAGGCGGTGCGGGAAGTGGGGGTGACCCAGCCCGTGGTGGTGCGACTGGAAGGCAACAGCGCCGCCGAGGGACGGCGGCGACTCGCCGCCAGCGGACTCAGCATCATCGCCGCCAATAGCCTTGAGGACGCCGCGCAAAAAGTCGTGGCGGCGGCGGGAGGGGCGCAATGAGCGTCCTCATCAACGCCGAAACCCGGGTCCTTTGCCAGGGAATCACCGGCTCCCAGGGCAGTTTTCACACCGGGCAGGCGATCACCTACGGCACCCGGATCGTGGGCGGCGTCACTCCGGGCAAGGGTGGCCAGACGCATCTTGGCGTGCCGGTATTCGATACGGTTCGCGAAGCCGCCGAACAAACCGGCGCGGATGCGACATCCATTTATGTGCCCGCCCCATTCTGTCTCGATTCGATTCTGGAAGCCGCCGCCGCCGGCGTCCGGCTTGTGGTCTGCATCACCGAAGGAATTCCCACCCTGGACATGCTGCTCGCCAAGGCGAGTTGCGACGCCGCCGGGGTGCGTCTCATCGGACCCAACTGCCCCGGCGTGATCACTCCGGGGGAAAGCAAGATCGGCATCATGCCCGGCGATATCCATCTGCCCGGCAAGGTGGGCATCGTCTCCCGTTCCGGCACCCTCACTTACGAGGCGGTACGGCAGACCACGGACCATGGCTTTGGCCAGTCTTCCTGTGTCGGCATTGGTGGCGACCCGATTCCAGGCTCGAGTTTTGTCGATATTCTCGCGCTGTTCGAAGAAGACCCGGCTACCGAGGCCATCGTCATGATTGGCGAGATCGGCGGCAGCGCCGAGGAAGAGGCCGCGGCTTTCATTGCGGAAAAAGTCAGCAAACCGGTGGTGGCCTATGTTGCCGGGGTGACGGCGCCGCCTGGCAAGCGCATGGGCCACGCAGGGGCGATTATCTCCGGCGGCAAGGGCACCGCCGCCGAGAAGTTCGCGGCGCTGGAGGCCGCTGGCGTCCATACGGTTCGCAGCCTTGCCGACATCGGCGCGGGACTATCCCGGGCTACAGGGTGGCAATCTGCTCTTGCTGGTGGTAAATAGGCAAATCCGGCTTCGGCGTCACTTTTCTGTCATTCCGCGCGCAGTCGCGGAATCTCCATGAGAGACCGCCGCCCGGCCCGGGTCCGTTTCGCCACGCGCAGAATGACAGTAGGATGCGATGTAAAAATGGGAATTGCGCCATGCCAAAAAAGGGCTTCAACAGTCTTGAGAACTTGTGTTAGGCTTGGGCGCAATCGACCGGAAGCTGGAGAAAAGCGAGAAAAAAGATCCTGGCGGCCAGGTGTCTGGAACTCGCCGAATTGAACTCATTGTCCGGGCATTACCGGCTGAAAATGTCAACCCAGCCCGGATTTGGTCTTTGACGAACGATTAGGATGGCACATGAATATTCGCAATATCGGTAAGGTCTTGATTGCGCTGCTGCTCGCGGTTTTCGCCTGGCCCACCCTGGCCCAGGACGCCGCGCCGGCCCAGAATGTCCCGGAACCCGAAATTCTGGTGGACAGCAGCGTGCTGGATAGGGCAATGAGCGCCATTGGCGAAAAGTACCGCGAGTCGGCGGAGGTTCAGCAGGAACTGACCCGGCTGGCGGATTCGGCCAGTTCCACCTTTGAGGAATTCAAGCGTGCCAATGACGCCCTGGAATCCCTGCTGGTTCTCAATGCCGGATTCCGCAAGTCGATTTCCATCCAGGAAGACAATATCGCCACCCTCGACGAATCCATCGCCTCGGTGGAAGAGGTGACCCGCAATATTCCCCTGCTGATGGAAAAAATGCTGGCGGCAATCGAGGAATTCATCGAACTGGATTATCCCTTTCAGCTTGAGGAAAGACGGGCGAGGGTCGAGTTCGCCCGCAACGCCATCGATAATCCCGATGTGTCCATCGCCGAGAAGTTCCGCCAGGTGCTGGTGATGTACCAGAACGAGACCGCCTACGGCCGCACCATCGAAACTTATGACGACACCATCGAGATCGAAGGCGTGGCCCGGGATGTCAGCATTGTTCGCATCGGTCGGGTGGCGCTGATCTATCAGACCACCGACCGTCAGGAAACCCGCGCCTGGGACAACCGCGGCAGGGAATGGGTTGAGTTGCCGCCGGGCGAATACCGCACTGCGGTGCAGAACGCCATCCGCGTCGCCGCTCAGCTTGACGCCCCAAGAGTCATCGAACTGCCTGTACTGGCTCCGGAGATTGCACAGTGAACCGTCCAAATCTGAAAGTCCTACTTGTTTCCGGTGTCCTGCTGGGCCTTGCCGCGCCGCTCGCGGCCCAGGATTCCGCCGGTAGTCTGGCCGAACTGCTCGACCTCGTGGCCGAGGACCGGGTAGCCGAATCCGGGGAATACCGGCAGCGCCTGAATGAGTTCGAACAGAACGCCGCCCGCCAGGAAGAAATCCTGGATACCACCAACAACCGCATCGTCGAGCAGGAGAATCTGCAAACCGAGTTGAGCGACCAGTTCGAACAGAACGAGATCACCATTGCCGACAAGCGCGAGATTCTCCGCGACCGCCGGGGAGACCTGAACGAATTGTTCGGCACCTTGCAGGGCGTGGCGGGCGACTTCCTCAGTACTTTCGAGAATTCCCTGGTCAGCGCCCAGTACCAGGGCCGCTCGGAAGCCGTGGAAGGTTTCATCGAAAAAGCGGGCAGCACCATCGCCCAGCTAGAAATCGAGGAAATGGAGCGCTTCTGGTTCTACATGCATCAGGAGTTGACCGAATCCGCCCGGGTTGTCACCTATAACGGCGATGTGGCCATGCCCAATGGCGACACCGTCAGCCAGTCGGTGACCCGCATCGGCGCCTTCAACGCGGTTTCCGACGGCCAGTACCTGCGCTATTCCGGCGACATCGGTCACCTCCAGGTGCTGCCGCGCCAGCCCGATTCCGCCACCCTCGCCTCGGCCAGGGCCCTGGAGAGCGCCAGCGACGGCTTTGTCCGTGTGGGCATCGATCCCACCGGCGGCGTGGGCGGCCAGGTGCTTGCCAACCTCGTCAACTTCCCCACTGTGGAAGAACAGGTGCGCAACAACTCGGGCATCATCGGCTTCATTATTATCGGTGTGGGCATCATTGGCATTCTGATAGCCTTCCTGCGGCTGCTGATCCTGTCCCTGGTCTCGCTCAAGGTGCGGGCGCAACTGCGCAACGCCGACCGCCTGAGCAAGAAAAATCCCCTGGGAAGGGTGCTGCTCGTGGGTGAATCGAACCCCGACGTGGATACCGAAACCCTCGAACTCAAGCTTGGCGAGGCCATCCTGCAGGAAACGCCTTCCCTGGAAAGCATGCTCACCCTGATCAAGATGATAGCCACCATCGCGCCGCTAGGCGGGCTGCTTGGCACGGTAACGGGCATGATCCAGGTGTTCCAGCAGATCACGGTCTACGGCGCCGGCGACCCGACCATCATGGCCGGCGGTATCTCCCAGGCCCTGATGACCACGGTGCTCGGTATTGTCGTCGCCATTCCGACGATCTTCATGCACACCGTGGTGAAGAGCCGCGCCGACAATATCACGCACATTCTCGAACAGCAGGCCACGGGCATGATTGCCCAGAAGGCCGAGCGCGAGGCCCGGGCTGCCGGCTGAGCTTGACGGAAAACAGCGGGAGATGACGTAACATGTATTTTTTCTTGCTCGATATCATGGACGCCATCAGCAGCTTCATGCAGCGGGGCGGTCCCGTGCTCAACGTGATCGCCATACTGCTGTTCCTGAAGTGGTCGCTGGTGTTCGAGCGGGTCTGGTATCTCAACACTACCCACAAGCGCAACGTCAAGAACACCCTGGCGGAATGGAACGCGCGCCAGGACACCGACTCCTGGGCTGCGCGCCGGATTCGGGAAATGATGATTTCCCGGATATCCCTGGATGTGCGCAGCACCCTGCCGATCATCGAAGTGCTGGTCACGATCTGCCCGCTGCTCGGACTGATCGGCACGGTAACCGGCATGATCGAGGTCTTCTTCGTCATGGCGGTCACCGGCGGCGGCGACGCCAAATCCATGGCGGGCGGCGTGTCCAAGGCCACCATTCCCACCATGGCGGGAATGGTGGGCGCCATCTCCGGCATCTTCGCCTACAACTACCTGAAAGGCCAGGTGGACCGGGACCTCGAACTGCTTGAGGACCACTTGCCATTGAGTCACTGAAGCAGCGAATCAAGACTACGGGACAGCAGAAATGAAAAGCGGATTGATGAAACGGGCGGAAAACGAAGAAGCGGGCGAGATCGATCTCACCCCCATGCTTGACGTCGTTTTCATCCTGCTCATTTTCTTTATCGTCACCTCGGTCTTCGTCCGCGAAGCCGGCATCGATGTCGCCAAACCCGAGGCATCAACGGGCCTCAGCCAGTCCGGAGACCTGATTCTTATTGCCGTGGGCGCCCAGGGCGACATCTGGATCGACGGCGATCAGATCGACCCGCGCTTCATTCGCTCCCGTTTTGAATTGCGGCTTGCCGATGCGCCTAATTCCTCGGTGGTCATCCAGGCGGACCAGAACTCCAATAACGAGCAGGTATTGCAGATTCTGGAGGCGGCCCGGGAAGCCAATATCGAAAATGTTTCCATTTCAACGGAGGCTTGACAGATGATTTTTGTCAGATGGGGTATTTCCTTCGCCCTGGCCGTGGGCATCACCGGCTGTCTGTTCTATTTCATGCAGTTCCTCATCGCCACCGGCGAGCAACTCGACGACGCAATTTCCGTGGTGCGGATTGTTGATGCCACCATGCCTGAGATCGAACTCGATGTGGTGGAGGAAATCGAACGGCCCGAGCCCATCGAAGAAATCGTCGAACAGGAAGTCGATATGCCCGACAAGCAGATTTCCCTGGACAGCGGCCCGTCCATCGCCATTGCCCGCGGCGATGTTGATATCGGCGACGGTCTCGACCTGACGCCGGCCACCATCAGCACCACCGACGGCGACTATCTGCCCCTGGTGGCGATTGCGCCCCAGTATCCCACCCGGGCCGCCCAGCGCGGCATCGAGGGATGGTGCCTGGTGAGCTTTACCGTGGATGGTCTCGGCAATGTGATGGAAGACAGCATCGTGGTGGTCGATGCCGAACCGCCAAATATTTTCGACCGCTCATCGGTTCGCGCGGCGGCGCGCTTCAAGTTCCAGCCCCGGGTCGTCGACGGCCAGGGCGTTGAAGTGCAGGGCGTACAGTACGTATTCCGCTACGAACTTGAAGAATAGGAAGCTCTGATTAATTCAGAGCTTCCTTGCGGCACAAGGATATGCCGCCGGATTACATGGTAAGCCATCGAATTCGTGAGCAATACAAAACCACGCTTTGATATTGCGATAGTGAAAAACTCCAGGGAGGGAGTTTTTCAGAGAATAGAATATCTACGGCAATTAGGAATTGGCGACATGAAGAGAATCTATGGTCTGGTGCCCGCCTTGCTGTCGGGCTTTGTGCTGGTGCTGGCCCAGCCGGGCGCGCCGGCGCTGGCGGGGGAAGAATCGCGGCCGCCGCCGGAGGCGCGAACTGCGGGAACCCTCGGCCCCCAGGTCATGCGGGCCATTTCCGAAATCCAGGAAATGATGTCGCCGGAAGACCCGGAAGACCCAGTGGACCTGCAGGGCGCCAAGGCGGCCCTGGACGAGCTTCGTGAGCGCCGCTGGGAGCGCATGAACGATTTCGAAAAATCCACCACCCTGAACTTCTACACCAATTATTATCTCGCCATGGAGGATTTCGCCGGCGCCCTGCGCACCTTTGAGGAAATGCTTACCATCGAGGATCTGCGCGAAGACACCCGCCGCCGCACTCACCGCTCGCTCGGCCAGCTTTACGCCGCCGAAGAGAACTGGGAACAATCCATCGCCAACTACGAAGCCTGGCGGGAGATGACCGTCGAGGAAGACGAAATCGTATTCAAGGGGCTTTCCTACGCCCATTACCAACTCGACGACATGTTGCCGGCCAGGGATTACTGGCTCAACTACATGAAGTTGTCCCTCACCAATGGTCTTGAACTCGGCCGGGATGACTACGCCTATCTCAATGGCGTCTATTTCACCCTGGAAAGTTTCGATGAAGCCCTTGATCTGACGAAAACCATGATCATGAAGTTCGACGACCCCATCGACTGGCAGAACCTGAGCGCGATCTATGCCAGCCTCGACCGGGAAGACGAGCGGGTGCAATCCCTGAATCTGACTTATCTCCGCGGTCTCGTGGATGACGACACCCGTTTCCTCAATCTCGGCCAGTCCCTGGCGGGCATGGAAATTCCGCTTTCCGGGCGCAAGATTCTCGATGACGGTTTCGCCCAGGGGCTGATTCCCGACGATCTCGAAAACAACACCACCCTGGCCCAGATGTCCATGCTCGGCGCCGAATACGCCGAAGCTCTCGAGCCCGCCCTGCGCGCCGCGGAACTCGACAACACCGGCAACTCCCACGACACCCTGGGCTACCTCTACTATGTGCTCAACCGCTACGGGGAAGCCGCCGAGGCCTTCCAGGAAGCGCTGGACCGGGGCGGGCTCGAAGACCGCGCCGACACCCTGCTTTTCCTTGCCCGGGCGCTGGTGGAGCTCGATCAGTTCGGCGCGGCACTTGAAGCCACCAACGATTCCGCCGAAGCCGGCGGCGAACAGGAGCGGCAGGCGGCCAGCAGCTATCGGCAGTTCATCGAATCGACCCGGCAGCGATACAACATACTCGCCGAACGCCGCAACGACGCCATGGATTTCTATGAAACCTATCCGTCGCTGATAGACTGACGGGACGAGGGAAAGGCTTGAAATCTCCGCGCTAACCCCCATCTGAAAATCCAGCCGCAGAAGCGGCTGGGTTCTTTCGTGTAATGGGGATCAAAAATGGCCGAAACCGCCGCCAACACCGAAACCAGAGGATTCGAAACCGAAGCCAAACAGCTCCTGCACCTGATGATCCACTCCCTGTACAGCAACCGGGAAGTGTTTCTGCGCGAGCTCATTTCCAATGCTTCGGACGCCGCCGACAAACTTCGCTTTGAAGCCCTCTCCAATCCGGAACTGCTCGAAGAAGACCCGGACATCCAGGTCAGAATCGAATTCGACCCGGACAACAAGACCATCAGCGTGGCCGACAACGGCATCGGCATGAGCCGGGAAGAGGTCATCGGCAATCTCGGCACCATCGCCCGTTCGGGCACCGCCCACTTCCTCGAATCGCTTACCGGCGACCAGCAAAAGGACTCCCGGCTTATCGGACAGTTCGGCGTTGGTTTTTACTCCTCCTTTATCGTCGCCAGGGAAGTCGAAGTGCTCACCCGCAAGGCCGGAACCAAATCCGGCGAAGCCGTACTGTGGAAGTCCAGCGGCGAATCGGAGTACTCGATCGCCGACGCTGAAAAATCCGAACGCGGCACCATCGTCATCCTGCATCTGCGGGACGACGCCGGGGAATATCTCGAAAACCACCGCCTGCGCGGCATCGTCAAGAAATACGCCGACCACATTTCCATCCCTGTGCTGATGGCGGAGCAGAAGTTCGGCGACGAGAACGAAGAGGGCGACGACAAGGACAAGTCCGCCGAACCCGCCTTTGAGCCGGTGAACGAAGGCAAGGCGCTGTGGACCCGCTCTCGCAGGGACATCAAGAAAAAGGAATACCAGGAATTCTACAAGCACATCGGCCACGCCTTCGACGAACCCCTCGACTGGAGCCACAACCACGTGGAAGGCAAGCTCGAGTATACCAGCCTGCTGTTTCTGCCCAAAAGCGCCCCCTTCGATCTCTGGAACCGCGACGGCGCCCGGGGCCTCAAGCTCTATGTGCGGCGGGTATTCATCATGGACGAGGCGGAACAGTTCCTGCCCCTGTATCTGCGTTTCGTGAAGGGCATTCTCGACTCCAACGACTTTCCGCTCAATGTTTCCCGGGAAATCCTGCAAAAGGACCCCAAGGTGGAAAAGGTCCGCAACGCACTCACCAAGCGCGTGCTCGACCTGATCGGGCGGCTGAAGAAAAAGGACGCGGAAGCCTACGCCGGTTTTTGGAAGGAATTCGGTCAGGCGCTCAAGGAAGGCCCGGCGGAAGACTTCGGCAATCGCGAGAAAATCGCCTCGCTGTTTCTGTTCAGCAGCACCGAATCCAGCGGCGACGAGCAGGACCAGGGGCTTGAGGACTATGTTGCCCGCATGAAGGAAGGCCAGGACAAGATTTACTATCTGGTCAGCGATTCCCTCAAGGCCGCCCGCGGCAGCCCCCAGCTTGAGGTGTTCCGCCGCAAGGGTATCGAAGTGCTGCTCATGCACGACCGCATCGACGAATGGCTGATGGGACATCTCCATGAATTCGACGGCAAGCCATTCCAGGATATCGCCCGGGGCAAGCTCGATCTCGGCAAGCTCGAGGACGAGCCCGAGCCGGAAGACGACGGCGAATACGCCGATCTGCTCAAGCGAATCAAGAACAGCCTCGGCGAGCAGATCAAGGAAGCGCGGGTCACCCGGCGGCTTACCGATTCCCCTGCCTGCCTGATCGTCGACGAGCACGACATGGGCATGCAGATGCGGCGGATCATGGAAGCCTCGGGTCAGAAGGCGCCGGAATCAAAACCGATTTTCGAAATCAATCCCGACCACGCCCTCTTGCAGCGCCTCGACCGGGAAAGCGACGAATCCCGCTTCACCGATCTCGCCACCATCCTTTTCGGCCAGGCCAGCCTCGCCGAAGGCAGGGGGCTTGACGACCCGGCCCGGTTTTCCAGTAGATTGAACAAGTTGTTGCTGGAATTGACGGGAGAGTAGTAGTTCGCCAGCAATTCTCATGATGGCGCTCCAACCTTCCTGTCATTCCGCGCGCAGGATGACTGATGCGGGCGCGCCCATTGCCAAAATGAGAATTGCTGGTAGTTCGCGTATCGTCTGAATTTTTCCGGGCTGCAAAGTAGGATGAACGCATGAACGAATCGGATTCGTCCGATCTCGCGCAGCGTCCGGCTGCGCTGGAGGAACGCATGAATACAAAGCAGGCCGAATACAAGACCGATATTGCAAATCTGGCAACGGATCTGAGTTGCAGGGTTTCTTGAAAAATTCACATCTTCTCCAAAGTCTGGATCCCCAACAGATCCAGTCCCTGTTCCAGCGCCTGTTCGGTGAGCCGGGCCAGGGCGAGCCGGGAGTTTCTGACTTCGGGTTCCGCCTGGAGGATGGGGCAGGCTTCGTAGAAGCGCATGAAGCTGCCGGACAGTTTGTACAAATATTGGCAGAGAGTATTGGGATAGCACTCCTTTGCCACAAGATTGACAACTTCGGGCAATTGCAGGGTTTTCAGTAACAAAGCCCGTTCTTCGGGCGCCGAAATTCGCAGCAGGCTGGAAGTCGAAGCCTGGGCGGGCAGCTTGCGCAGGATGCTTTTGATTCGGGTGCAGGCATAGAGCAGATAGGGTGCGGTATCGCCTTCGAATGAAAGCATGTTTGACCAGTCGAAGACATAGTCGCTCATGCGGTTCTTGCTCAGGTCGGCGTATTTGACCGCGGCGATGCCCACGGTTTCGGCAATTTGCCGCCGCTGTTCCTCATCCAGGTCCGGGTTCTTTTCCAAAACCAGATCGTAAGCCCGCGCCACCGCCTCATCGAGCAAATCCGCCAATTTCACCGAATCTCCCGAACGGGTCTTGTAGGGCTTGTTGTCCTTGCCCATGATGGTCCCGTAGGCGATATGCTCCAGCGACAGCCTTTCGTCCACCATTTCCGCCGCCCGGGCCACGGCGAACACCTGCTGGAAGTGGAGGGATTGGCGTGCGTCCACCACGTATAGCGAGCGGTCCGCCCCGAGTTCGCCCGCGCGCAGCTTCACCGCGGCGAGGTCGGTGGTGGAGTAGAGATAGCCGCCGTCCGATTTCTGCACGATGACGGGCAGGGTTTCGCCGTCCTTGCGCTTGAACTCCGGCAGGAATACACAGCGGGCGCCATCGTTTTCCCGCAACAGCCCCGCCTCGTCGAGTTGGCGGATAATGCCCCCCAGATCCTCGTTGTAGCGGCTTTCGGCGTCGAGGTCGGCGCGGGTCAGGCTCACATTGAGCCTGTCATAAATGCCCTGGCAGTGGTTCAGGGATTCGTCGATGAAGCGCCGCCAGGCGGCAAGATATTCCGGGTCGCCGCCTTGCAGTTTTACCACGCTCAGGCGGGCCCGGTCGGCGAAGGCCGGGTCGGCGTCAAAACGTTGCCTGGCGGCGCGGTAGAAGGATTCCAGGTCAGCCAGTTCGGCTTGCAGAACGCTTGCGTCCCCGTCGAGTTCGCGCAGATAAGCGATCAGCATGCCGAACTGGGTTCCCCAGTCGCCCACATGATTCTGGCGGATGACCTCGTGGCCGAGGCGCTCCAGCACCCGAACCAGGCTATCGCCGATGACCGTGCCGCGCAAATGCCCCACGTGCATTTCCTTGGCGAGATTGGGCGATGAGTAATCAACGACGATTTTCCGTGCTTCGGGGGCGGGAGGTATCAGGCTGCGCGGCGCGGCGAGCGCCTGATTGCCGCGCTCGAGCAGGGCGCTGTCGGCAACCCGGATGTTGATGTAGCCGGGGCCGGCGACTTCCGTCGAGGCAATCAGGCCTTCCGGGTCTTTCAGGCCGGCAATGGTGGCCGCGGCCGCATCACGGGGTTTAAGTCCGGCGCGCCCCGCCGCGGCCATGACGCCATTGGCCTGATAATCGCCGAATTCCGGGCGTGAAGCGGTAATCACATTGGGGTCGCAATTCGTCGCGCCGCAGGCCTTGCTCAGGGCCGCGCCCAGCATTCGCGTCAATTGTTCCTTGCAGTTTTCCATCAATTTCGCCCCGGAAGTTCCTTGCATTAATCGAAAAAACGCCATTATACTGTTACTCAATGGGACAAAATTGAAAACGATGGCATCCAGGGGAAAAGGATCGGCCACCGCAACAGGGAGCAGTATCGACATTCAGGAGGATTTTTTTTCATGGTCAAGCCTGTGGGGACGCTTGATGATATCGCGCAATACCTGATTCTCGGCTATTACCAGGACAAGTACGGCCCGAACGCCACCTCCACCAAATGGTCCGATCCGGAAATTCCGGTCGACCTTTCCCGCCTCGACGCCAAAGGCCAGTTTCTCGCCCGCACTGCGCTCGACATGTGGTCAAGCGCCACCGGCCTCGCTTTCAAGGAAGTGAGCATCAACCGTGACGATGCCCGCGGCGACAACGATCGCGGCATCCTTTTCAAATATGGCGCCTCGACCAAGGCGGTGTGGCACTCATACGGCTCGCAGGGATGGATTTCCTGGAGCATTGACATGCGCAAATCGACGCAGGCCAATGCCGTGGGCACGAACGAATCGGGCGAGTACACGGTCATCGGGCCCATGGCGCTGTATCACTTTATTCACGAGATAGGCCACGCGCTTGGCCTGGGGCATCCAGGCAATTACAACGGCGGCGGCATCACCTATCTGAACGATGCCAAGTTCGCCAACGACAGTGTGCAGGTCTCGACGATGTCCTACTTCGGCTCGGCGGAGAACCCGACGCTGGACGCGAGCCTCGCGTATCCCGTCACGCCGATGAGCGCCGACATTCTCGCCATCGAAAAGCTATACGGCGACAGCAACGCGATACGCACCGACGATACGGTTTACGGCTTCAACTCCACCGCGGGTGGCTTTCTCGATGATCTTGCCGGGCAGATGAACGCCGGCGGAGCGTTCACCTTCACGCTGATCGATGACGGCGGCAGCGACACCTTTGACTATTCCGGCACATCCAGGGACAGCCGCGTGGACCTGAATCCCGGCGCCGTCTCCGACATCTTTGGCGGCAAGGGCAACATGGTGATTTACCGGGACACCGTCATCGAACACGTTGTCGGCGGCGGCGGCGCGGACAATGTCACCGGCAACGATGCGAACAACCTGCTCCGCGGCGGCGCCGGTGACGACACCCTTGATGGCGGCGCCGGTGACGATCTCCTGGTTGGCGGGACCGGCGCCGACAGCTTGACCGGCGGCGCCGGCGCGGACACTTTCCGCTATCCGTCAAGCGCTTTCGGCGCCGACACGATTACGGATTTCGAGGATGGCTCGGACATCATCGATCTCGCCGGCTCGGGACTGCGATTCAGCGATCTGACCATCGGCGACAACGGCCAGGACAAGATCGTCAACGCGGGTTCCGGCAACACCATCACCCTCACCGGGCAGGCGGGCGCCACCATTGACGCGACGGATTTTTCCTTCACCGCCAAGGCGCTTCAAGTCTCCATCGAAGATACCAGCATCGCCGAAGGCGGCGTCGCGAGGTTCGTGCTGCGCTTGTCGGAGCTGTCCGACACCGCCGTCAGCGTGGACTGGCGCACGCGGGATGGCGCCGCGGTCGCCGGCGAAGATTTCACGGGCGCCAGCGCGTGGCAAACGGTGACCTTCGCGCCGGGACAGCTTGCCAAGACCATCGAAGTGCAGACATCCAGCGATGACGTGTTCGAGCCTGATGAGACATTCAGCGTTGAACTCGGCAATCCGGTGGGTGCGACGATCGCCGATGGCACGGGCGAGGCCAGCATTGAGAACGCTACGCCTGTCCCCGGCATCTCCATCGACGATGTCGAGGTGAACGAAGGTGGCGCGGCAACCTTTTCGGTCAGCCTGGACAGGGTCTCGTATCTCGACGTCACCGTGGAATGGCGCACCGAGGACGGCAGGGCCGTGTCCGGCGACGACTACACAGGCGTCGGCCAGGCGCGGTCCCTGGTGATTCCCGCGGGACAGCGAAGCGCCACCGTCAGCGTACAGACGCTGGACAACAGCAAGTGGAAATCCGACAACCACTTTCTGGTGACCTTGCGCAATCCCGTTGACGCCACCATTGCAGATGGCACGGGCAAGGGGGTGATCATCGAAAACGACCCGGCGCATCCCACCGTATCCATCAGCGATGGCACAGGCAGCGAAGGCGGGGCCGTCACGTTCGAAGTCAGTCTCGACAAGGTCTGGCAAACCGACGTGACCGTGAACCTGTCCCTGGGCAACGGCGGCGGCGGGGAAACCGCCGAGCAGTCCGTCGACTTCAAGGTTCCCGACGAGAGCAGCATCACCATTCCGGCTGGCCGGCAAAGCGCCGAGTTCAAGGTGCGGACCTTTTACGACAAGTATGCCGAATCCGACGAAACCTTCACCGTGAGCCTGCAATCACCCGGTGATGAGTATCCGCTCGGTCGCTCCACCGCGACGGGAACCATACAGAACGTCGATGAGTCGCTGCTGCCCACGCCGCCAACTGTTTCTCTTGCAGATGTCACTGCTACGGAATCCGACGGTACGGTGCGGGTTCCGGTTCATTTCGACAGGGCCGTCGAACCCGGCGAGCGAATTTTCTTCAGGATGCGCCTGTTCGACGGCAGCGCCGAGATCGGACGCGACTTCTGGCGTCTGAACTCGGACGATGCCACCAGGCTGTATGTCGTCGAAGGCAATGGCACGAACCAGGCGTTTATTCCCTATCGCCTGGTCAATGACAACCATTCGGAAGGCGATGAGCGGTTCGTGCTCGAGATTTTCAATGTTGACGGCGCCTTCCTCGCCGATGGAACCAGCACTGTCACCATCCTGGATGACGATGCCCCCAAGGTCGCGCCATATGTCTTTGTTTCTGGGAGCCCGGATGTCGTCGAAGGTAACACGGCAGTTTTCACCGTGCGACTGGGACATCGGATGACGCAGGATGTCACCGTGAATTGGGTTTTGTCCGGCAACGGTACTGCGACAGGCGGCGAAGACTATGACAACGACCCCGCGAGTGGCACGGTCACCATACCAGCGGGCGAATTGTTCGCGCCGGTCATCGTGGAAACCTATGCCGACAATCAGACGGAGGATACCGAGACCTTTTATCTCACTCTGACTTCGGCCTCCGGCGCGATACCGCACCATAACCTGAGCCGCGGCAGGGCCGAAATCCACGACGATGGGATATCCAATCCCGGCATAGGCATCCGTGATGTGACGGTGACCGAGGGCGGTACGGCGCACCTGTTCGTGACGCTGCGCCACCCATCGGACGGCACCGTCCTTGACTGGAGCACGTCCGATGGCACGGCGACGCAAGGAGACGACTATGTCGCCGTCACCGATGGGCGGGTATTCATTCCGTTGGGAGCGACATCGGCGCACATCACCATAGACACGAACGTCGATAATCTGCTGGAGGGAAGTGAAACTTTTACCGTCACCTTGAGCAATCCGCGCGGACGGGGCTACCTGGAAGACGCCACCGCCACGGTCACCATTGTCGACGGACCGACCCCGCCGCGACTCTCCATTGACGATGTGACCGTCGCCGAAGGCGACGTGGCGCGGTTCACCGTCAGCCTGGAAAGAACCTCGGCCGAGGATGTCACCTTCACCTGGGCGACCTCGGAAGGCAGCGCGCAAGACGGCAGCGACTACACCGGCCAGAGCGGCCAGACACTGACTATCCCGGCGGGCAGACACAGCGCCGGCGTGACGGTGCAGACCACCGGTGACCGTGCTCGTGAAAACGACGAGACCTTCACTGTCACCCTGGGCAGCCCCGCGGGTGCCATCATCGGCGATGGCACCGGGCTGGGCACCATCAAGGCATGGCACCACAATGGCCTTGTCCTGACTGGCACCAACGCTTTCGATTACCTGAGAGGATCAAACTCGAACGACCTGATTGACGGACGTGGCGGTCCGGACCGGATCGAGGGCGGCTTTGGCGACGACCGGATGACCGGCGGGGGCGGCGCGGACAGGTTTATCTTGGCCGTCAAACAGGGCCACGATGTCATCACCGACTTCAACCCGGACGGAGGCGACACCATTTCGTTCGTCCGTGTCGGCTTTTCCAGCTTCAGCGAGATGCTGGAGAGCCACGCCGAACAGGATGGGGATGACGTGGTCATCCATACCGGCTCCGGTCGGCGGGACCACAGCCTGACCCTGCTGGATGTGCAACTCTCGGAGCTCGAAGCATCGCAGTTCACCATAGTCGAAGGCAGCGAAGACGATAGCGCGCCTTCGCTCTCCATCGGCGATGTCATCGTGACCGAAGGCGGCGTGGCGCGGTTCACTATCCAACTCGACGCGGTATCCGGCAAGGATGTCAGTGTGAACTGGTCCACTTCAGACGGCACCGCCATTGCGGGCAGCGACTACACAGCCCAGGCGGGTCAGTCCGTCACCATCGCCGCGGGCCAGCAAAGCGCGACGGTGAGCGTGCAGACCGCGGACGACAGCGACGACGAGGCCAGCGAGACGTTCACCGTGGAACTGAGTGGCGCTATCAATGCCACCATCGGTGACGCCACCGGCGAGGCCAGCATCATCGACAACGATGTCCCGCCACCCGACAACCCATACGCCGCGCTGATTGCCAAGGTGAAGGGCTACGCCGCCGAGACCCAGCACGGCAATGACCATCAGGAGCGCTGGAAGCAGGTA